>QHWJ01000437.1 GCA_003222535.1 Acidobacteriota bacterium
CGCTGGATCCCCTCGACTTGTCCATTTGCTTCAAGAGTCTCCATGCCATCCAGCCAAGGAACGCGACGCCCAGCACGAGCGCCGCCCAAAGCGTCCAACGCTTGACGTCGATTCGTTCTTCCAGCGCGCGTTGTCCGCCGAGCACGGTGGGTGCGTCCGCTCCGACTGATTTCACAGACGCCGCTGGCTCGGTGCTCGCCACCTTCGCGTCGAGATCGGCGTCGCGGTTGTATCCAGGTACGAGCGATTCGATGGAATACGCCGACGGCTTTGCATCGCGGCTGCCGTAAGCGAGGGTGAAGGGCGGTTCGCCTCGCGCCACCCACACGATCTCGTTCGGGATCCAGCCCAGCAGCAGCTTGGGCTCGCCGGCACCGAGCCCTCCGCCTTTCTGGTCCGCTTTAAGGAGCCAGTAGCGGTCCGCGTTCTCGCCGATCGCCATGTCCGGGTTGGACACCTCGGCTCCGTCGCGGCGCAGGCGATACGCGGTTCCGCGGCTTACCGGTCGCCACGGCGTGTCGCTGCGCACGCGCGAAAAGAGCTCTATCTGAGCAACCGTATTGGCTTGGGGAAGCTCGAAACGCACGCGATCCGCGGGGAACACTCCCTGCGTGTCGAATGCATAGTCGCCTATCTTGTCAGCGACTGGGCGGCCCGCCACCGTTTCCCATTGCCGCGCCACGTCGATGCGCGCGTCGCCGGGTTCCCCGCGCAAGGCGCCGAGTTCGGCGCCCGCCGGCATACCTGTCCAGGAAATCCGGAGGTACTTCGGCTTGCGCGAAGCAAACTCGATACGTCCCTGTTCCAGCTTTGCTCCTTCATGTTGCAAGGACAGCAGCGGTGCCTGAGCTGCGACCGTGCGCCAGGACGATAGGTCGTCGCTCGCCTCGACGCTCACGTTCGCCGAGTACGCGGCGCTGCTCTTGACCTCGAGCTCCAGGGCACGCACCGGGTCGCGCAAGGCGGTTGCATCGACAAGATAGGCCAGGAGCTTCTTGGAGGGTTGCTTGCCGCTGCGCTCGTCGAGCTTGATGATGGTGCCGGATGGCCGCCGTTCGACGCGAAGCGACAGGCCATCCAGCTGCTTCGCGTCTTCGCCGTACAAGGGGAAGAAGGGCAGCGTGACCTGCTCGCGCTTTTGCACTTCGGTGGTCGCTCGCGGACGGAATGCGTGAGGCACAACCTCACCCGCACGGTTGAACACGCGCAGGTCACCCAGATCCCGCCGGACAGCGCCGCGGTAGACCGCGCGCGGGAGCTCGAGCCTGTACAGCGCTTCGCCACCGTCGGTGCGGATGGTAATGCCGTAGGCTAAACTGGAGGGGTCTTCGGCGCAAAAGGCGCTTGCCGCCAGCAGGCCCGGCAGATAGGCGGCGAGGATCGCGACTCTCATTTCAGGTCCTCCGTGCGGAACCGGGGCGGCACGGGCGAGAGGTATCCGATGACGAGCATCAGCACACCGACCCCTATGAACGACACGATGCGTTCCACCGTGCCCACGTTCGAAAGGTCCACGAGAAAAAGCTTCACCACCACTACACCCATCAGTGCTGCGCCCGTGAGCCACAACTCACGCAAGGCCCTGCGCGTCGCGAAGACCATGATCGCGAGCGCGAGAATCGACCAGAAGAGGGAAAGCGCCGCCTGGACGAGAACCGAGCGCAGCATGGCGTCGAGCTGGAACGGAACATCCGCCCAGTGATGCAAGGTTCGCAGGAGCACGCCGTTTACCCA
>QHWJ01000102.1 GCA_003222535.1 Acidobacteriota bacterium
ACGCTCCCTCAGCGAGGAATGGTGCCCGTCGGCGCCTTCGAATTCGAGGGATGGCGTCGCGCCGCACGGTCCTTCGACCAGATGGCGCTCATGGCTGTCGCGCCGGCCATCCTCACGGGCGCTGGCGATCCCGAGCGACTCGATGCGGCGCGAGTGTCTGCCAGCCTGTTTCCGATGCTTGGGATCGAGAAAACGTCTCGCTGCGACCACGAACGTGTGCGCGCGGTCGCTTGACGCAACAACGACTACGAGCGGCCGAGCGCAACAACAGGATCGATTCGAGTGGCGCGCCGTGCGGGCAATGCGCACGCACCGGTCGCGACGAGCACGAGCGCCGCCACGACGATTGCAAGCACGGGACGATCGAACGCGGCGACACCGAACAGCTGTCCCTGAAGGCTTCTCGTCAGCAGCGGAGCGCTGGCGGCAGCAACGGCGAAGCCGCACGCAATCAGAAGCAGCCCTTCGCGCAGCACGAGCTCGACGATCATCGCGGGCGTGCTCCCCAGCGCCATCCGAATGCCGATCTCTTTCGTTCGCTCTGTGACCAGGTACGCAAGGACGCCGTAGATGCCGAGCGCGGAGAGCAGCAGTGCGACCGCGCCGAACGCGATCGCGAGCATCGTCGCCAGCCGACGCGAGGCCAGCGATTGCTCCTCGAGTTGGACTATCGGCTGCATGGCGAAGACCGGCAAGTCGCGATCGAGACGTGTGACGGCCGTCCGGAGCATCCTCGCGAGCGAGACCGGATCCACTGTCGCGTGAACCGCGAACGTGAGGCGGCGCTCCGGCGCCTGCGCCAGCGGGAAGTAGTACGCGCCGACATCGCCCACGCCTTCGACGAGGCCGCGCAGCTTGACTTCGCCGACCACGCCGACGACCTCGAACTGCGGCGTATTCTCCGTGATCGCGTACAGATTCTTCGGCTGCGGGAAATAGAGCCGCCGGCCAAGAGGATTCATGCTCGACCAGAAGCGGCGCGCGAGGCGCGTGTCGACGATCACGACGCGGCGAGCGTGGGAGGAGTCAGCCTCCGTGAAGAAGCGCCCGGCCTCGAGCCGCACACCCATCGCCTCGAAATAACCCGGCGTAATGACGTTGCGATACGGGCCAACAAACGACTCGCCTGGCCGCGGCTGGTAGCCCTCGGCCATGATCAGCCTGGTGTTGAAATCGTTGCCGAACGGGATCGACGTCGTGGCGCCGGCTGCCACCGTGCCGGGCAGCGCTCGGATGGCCGTCAGCGCTTCGTCGGTGAGCCGGCGAATGGCGTCCGCGTCTGCGTATCGCGTCTGCGGCAGCTCGACGGACGCGGTCAGAATCCGATCGGTGTTGAAGCCCGGATCAACCGCGATGACTCGCCGAAAACTGGCGAGCAGCAGACCGGCGCCCATCATGAGGATGAGCGCGACGCCGATCTGCGCGACGACCAGCCCGCGGCGCAGGCGCCGGCCATGGCCGCTCGTTCCCGTCCGCGTGTCGTCCCGCAACGCCGCAAGCGGCTGACCGAAGATTGGACTGACGAGCGGAGCGATCCCGAGGACGATGCCGATAAGTGCGGTGCTCGCGAAGGCGTAGATGACCACGATGCCGTCGATGCGGACTTCGGATCCCGGCGGGAGGTGCTCGAGGCGCACGTGACCGAACACGCGAAGCGCCGCACCGGCCAGTGCGAGGCCGGCGGCCCCGGCGGTGAGCGTCAGGATCAGATGCTCCGTCAGCAGTTGACGCGCCACGCGCCACTTCCCCGCGCCCAGCGCCACTCGCGTCGCGATCTCTTTGGCGCGCGCGTGTGACCGCGCCAGGACGAGGCTCGTTACGTTGACGCATCCCATCAGCAGCACGAAGAGCGCGCCGGCCCACAGCAATCGCAGCGTGGGCCGCATCTCGCGGACGAGATCGTCCTGCAGGGGGACGGCGATCGAGTGGAACCCGGCGTTGGTGAGCGGCTCGCGCAACTCCGAGTGGCTTACAAAGCTGGCCGCGTTGACCGCGTCGACCTGTGCCTGCGCCTGCGCCACGGTTGCGCCCGGTTTGAGGCGCCCGATGTACACCCAGTTGTTCGCGTGAAGCTGGGCGCGGTCTCGGGCGGTGAGCGTCAACGGCAACCAGAGCTGGGCGTCCGCATCGATGAACGTGAACGCCTTCGGCATGACGCCGACGACCGTATGAGGTTCGCCGTCGATCCGAATGTCGCGTCCGGTGGCGCGGCCAGCCCCGAAGAGTTGCTGCGCGAGTCCGGCGCTGAGGACGGTCACACGGTTGCGGCCCGGCGACTCTTCCTCGTTGGTGATCGCACGACCCTCGGCGGGAGGCGTGCGGATCAGGCGGAAGAAAGACGCGGTCACGTGCATCGCATGGATGCGCTCGGGCACGCCGTTGACGTCGACGCCCGGATTGCTCACATTGAACAGAGCCTGTTCTTCGAACACGGTGGTACCACGTAGGCGGTCGTCGTAGTCCGCGGCGGCAGCGCTCGCGTGTTCGATGCCTGCTTTCGGGTAGCTGTTGTAGACGAGCACCACCCGATCGGGTTCTGGAATCGCCAGCGGCCTGAGGAGCACGTTGTGGACGATGGTGAACAGTGCCGTGCTCGCGGCAACCCCGACAGTAAGTGTCATGATGACGGTCAGCGCAAACGTGGGGTGCGTCCGAATCATCCGCAGCGCGTAGTGCGCGTCGCGGCCGATGGAGTCGAGCGGCGCCCAACGCGACAGCGCGCGGACGTCCTCCTTGATGCGCACCTGACTTCCGAGCGCACGTTGGGCCGCGTAGCGAGCCTCGTCCTCCGGGAGCCCGCGTTCCTGCTGTTCTTGTGCTTCGATCTCCAGATGCACGCGCAGCTCGCGGTCGAGATCGTCTTCGGTCATCTCAGGCCCTCACGGCCGCCGTCATCACGGAGGCAATGGCTTTGGCCAGGCGGTTCCATCTCGATTCTTCGGCGGCGAGCTGCCTGCGGCCGAGCGGTGTCAGCCGGTAGTAGTTGCATTCACGCTTCTGCGAGCCGCGCGTCTCCCACTTCGCCACGACGAACCCCTTCCGCTCCAGCCGGTGAAGAGCCGGGTACAGCGACCCATGCTCGAGGCGCAGCACCTCGTCGGTCGTGCGCTGGATGTGCCGGGCAATCTCGTGACCGTGCGCGGGGCCCAGCAGCAGTGTCCGCAAAATCAGCATGTCGAGGGTGCCTTGCAGGAGATCTGTGCGGGTAGCCACGCTACCCTTTGACGGTAGAGCGTCTACCTTTGTTCCGGACGCGGTGGCGCGCTAGGATCCAAACAGATGAGAACGCGGCTTCTTGGACTGGCGTTTGCGCTCCTCAGTTCGTCACTCTTGCTTTCCGCGGCCGACATCGTCACGTTTTCCAGTGGTCATCTCACGCTTCAGGGGATCCTGTATAAACCGGACGGTGACGGACCGTTCCCCGCCATTCTCTACAATCACGGTAGCGCCGCCGGGATGTTAAGCAATCAGGCATTCGACGCGCTCGGTCCCGTGTTCACGCGCCGCGGCTGGGTGTTCTTTGGCCCGTACAGGCGAGGCCAGGGCCTGAGTGCTTCTGCCGGTCCGTTCATCGGTGACGAGATCGCCGCGGCTGAAAAGAAGGGTGGCATCGCGGCCGGCGCTGAAACAATGGTGCGGCTGCTGGAGACTGATCATCTCGTCGATCAGCTGGCCGCGCTGGCGTGGCTGCGAAAGCAGGCATTCGTTCAATCAGATCGCATTGCCGTTGCCGGGAACTCATTTGGTGGCATCGAAGCGGTACTCGGCGCAGAGCAGGGGAACTACTGCGCCGCCATCGATTCTGCGGGAGGCGCTCAGAGCTGGGCGCAGGCGCCTCCGTTGCGGTCGCGCCTGACGCGCGCAGTTCAATCCGCGCGCGTTCCGGTTTTCTTTTTTCAGGCGGCGAACGACTACGACCTCTCGCCGAGCCAGGTGCTCTCGGCCGCGATGAAGAGCGCTGGTAAACCGTACGACGTCAAGATCTATCCGGCGTACGGCAACTCGCCGCAAGAGGGCCATAGCTTCGGGTATTTCGGATCCGCCGTGTGGGCCGATGACGTGTTCAGTTTTCTCGAGCGGCATTGCAGGCACTAGCCCTCAACGTGAGCCGCCCGTGAACAACATCCGATTCGGCGCGCACTTACTCCGCTCGGAGGACCGACACAGGATCGACTCTGGCACTCCGGCGTGCTGGGATATAACTTGCGAGGAGGGCCATCACGCCGAGCAGCAGAGCGCCGGCAGCGAAAATTGCGGATCGGCCGGGCTGACGTTGAACAACCACGATGTCAGTAGCCGGGTGAGCGCGAACGCGCTTCCCGCGCCGAGCGCGATACCTGACGCGGCGAGAACCAATGCGATAACTTCCAGGACGACCGCCGATGCCTGCGCGCCAAGCGCCATTCTCACGCCGATCTCCGGCGTTCGCTGCGCGACGCTATAGGACAACACGCCATAAAACGGACCGCGCGGTGGAGTTCACCGGACTCGTGGTCTACCGCATTCGCGATGGCAAGATTGCGGAGTCGCGGGGCGAGATCGATTTCCTTCGATTGATTCGCGAGCTACGGCGGCTGTGAGCTATGGAGCCGGGGATGTCACGCCTTGAGCTGGTTGCGCTGGTCGTTCGCGACTACGAGCCCGCGATCGACTTTTTCGTGAACGTGTTGGGCTTCGAGCTTGTCGAAGACAAGCCGTCGTTGACAAACGATGGCCGTCCCAAGCGTTGGGTGGTCGTTCGACCTCGGGGCGGCGCGACCGGCCTTCTGCTCGCACGCGCGGACGGCGCAGATCAAACTGGCATCGTCGGTAAGCAGTTTGCTGGCCGGGTCGGATTCTTTTTGCGAGTTGATGATTTCAATGCGGCCTACGAACGGATGGTGGGAGCCCGCGTTCAGTTCTTGTCGGCACCGCGTGTTGAGCCATACGGGCAAGTTGCCGTATTTCTCGATCTCGAAGGGAATCGTTGGGATCAGTCCGCATCGCGTCGTAAGCCGGGATCACGCATGCGGCGATTCCCACCGCAACGAGCACTGCAACCACCATGACCCACGTCACGGCGTCCGTCGGGCCGATCCCGAACAGACGACTTTGTATGAACCGGGCTCCAGCGAAAGCACCAAGTAAACCGGTCCTCACGCCGACCGCGAGGAGGCGCGCGCCGCGGTCGATCATGAGACCCAAGATGGACGCAGGCGTGGCACCGAGAGCGAGGCGCAGGCCGACCTCCCTGGTCCGCTGGCGTACGACGTAGGCCATCGCACCATAAAGCCCCACGGCGGCCAGCAGCAGTGCGATTCCGCTAAAGCAACCGACGATCAGCGCCATTGTCTGGTGGTCACCAAGGGACCGCTCGAAGTCGTCCACGAGTCGACGCGACCTTCCCACGACAACCTGCGCATCGAGCTCGCGGACGATCTTGACGTACAGCCGGCAGGATCGCCAGTGGATCACCGTCTGTTCGAATGTGCAGGGACACGCCGGATTCGCAGTTCTGCCTCAGCGGCGTGTAGAAGATCGGTCGCGGGTCGCGTTCGGTCGCGCGGAGATACACGGTGTCGGGAACGATCCCGATCACTTCGGCAGATCCGGTGCTTGAGACGAGCGTTCGGCCGATCGCTTCCGCGCCGGGCCACAACCGATCGGCGAGCGACCGACTAATGATCGCGACGCGCGGCGAGTCTGGCCGATCAGTCGACTCAAAGCCGCGGCCGCGAATCACAGGGATCCCCATGGTGGCGAGGTACCGATCGCTGACTGTGTTCGCACGAACGGGAATCGCGTTGCTCAGATCAGGTCGGATTGGCTGGCCATCGACGCTGACTCCGAGCGTGCGCGAGACTCCGCTCAACACCGTGACTCGCGCCGCTCCAGCCGCCTGTACGCCGGGCACCTTGTTCACCCGCTCCAGCAGACTGGAATAGAACGCTTGGCCCGCCTGCGGTGAATAGCCGCGCGGTTCGAGATTGATGGCTGAGGGCTTGTGCAAGAGGAATTGGCTCCTCAGGCTGGATTCGAACCAGCAACCCTCCGGTTAACAGCGTAATGCAGGTGGTTGGACTCGTGGGTTCTTCCTGCCCGTAGCTCGGGTGAGAACCTGGTGGTACTCGGTGTTCGGCAAAGAATTGTTCAGCGACTGTTCAGAGTCCACCAATAGCCAACGGTGCGCCGTTTGAGTTTTCAGGAGGGACAACATTCCTCGACGGCGTGCGGATCGACACGCTGAGCCCGTATCGGATCAAACGTATCAAAGCGCAGGCACGGCAACCGGACCTCCGATATGATCGGGCCCACCTAAGGGGGAAATGCATGGCACGAGCGGCGGCCGCGGCATTGACGGTACTCCTTTTCAGCGCCGGTGAGGCGTCCGCGCAGGACACCCTGACGGTCGGCCAGCCGGTCGACCGCGCGATCACGGCTGGCGCCACACACGAGTTCACGATCGCGCTCGACGCTGGCGACTACGTCGCCGGCGCCGTCGATCAGCGCGGCATCATGGTGCTCGCGGCCGTCTTCACTCCGGACGGGTCACGCCTCCGAAATTTCGGCGGGCCTCGTGAAGGCAAGCGGACGCTCGCGTTCATCGCCGAACGCGCCGGCCCGTACCGGCTCGAACTGCGTGCGCCATCGGTTGCCGAAGCCAAGGAGCAGGGCGGATCCCAGACGGAGAAGGGCACCTACGAGGTGAAGCTGCTGGAGCGGCTCTCATTCGACGAGCGGATGAAGGCGCAGCCGCAGCAGGACCGATATACGAGCCCCGCGATCGAGGCGCTGCGAAGACAGATCGCCGCCGGCGACAGCAGCACCGAATCGTTCTGGCAGCGGGTCGCGCAATCGGGAACACCGCTGGTCGAGCCGATCGAGGGCGAGGCGAGGCGGACGCGCGTGACGTTCCTCTGGCGCGCGACACCGCAGACCCGGAATGTGATGGTCCTCGGTTCGTTCATGACGGGACCGCCAACGGACTACGCGATGACGCGCCTTGCCGAGACCGACGTCTGGTACCTCACGGTCCGCATGCCGAGCGGCTCACGCTTCGCCTACTCGCTCTCGCCGAACGACCCGCAGACGTTCGATCCGCCGCGTGCGGCGCAGCGCGGCGCGACCGTGCAGGGCGATCCGCTGAATCCACGCCGGTGGGGATGTTCGCAGCCGAGCGCGACGCGCCACGACTGCCAGTCAATGGCGGAGCTGCCCGGCGCGCCGCCGCAGCCGTGGATCGTGCGCAACGACAAGATCCCGGCCGGCAAGGTCGACAAGCACAAGATCGCCAGCGACCTGTTGAAGAACGAACGCAACCTGTCGGTCTACACGCCGCCCGACTACCGCGCGAACGGCAAGCCGTACGCGCTGCTGGTCCTGTTCGACGAAGGCGCGTATCTGAGCAGCGTGCCGACGCCCGTCATCCTCGACAACCTGATCGCCGCGGGCAGGATTCCGCCGATGGTGGCCGTGCTCATCGCCAACCCCAGTCAGGACACTCGCAACAAAGAGCTCCCGCCCAATGCGCAGTTCGCCGATTTCCTCGCGACGGAGCTGCTGCCCTGGGTCCACGCGCACTACACCGTGACGAGCGATCCGAAGCTGACGACCGTTGCCGGATCCAGCTTCGGCGGCATTGCCGCGACCTACGCTGGGCTTCGCCACTCCGAAATATTTGGTAACGTCCTCTGCCAGTCCGGATCGTTCTGGTGGGCGCCCGATCACAGCGGCTTCCCGGATGCCGACGCGACGACGGAGACGGGATGGCTGGCCAAGGAGTTCATCAAGAGCCCGAAGCTGCCGCTCAGATTCTGGATGGACGCGGGCGTCTTCGAGGTCGACTCACGCGGCAATGGCGGCGCGATCCTCGAACCGAGCCGCCACATGCGCGACGTGCTGCTCGCGAAAAGCTACGAGGTGCACTACCAGCAGTTCAACAGCGGTCACGACTACCTCAATTGGCGAGGCACGCTGGCCGACGGCCTGATCGCACTGGTGGGGACAGATACGGCGCGTCCGCCAAGCCGATAAGCGCGCGTACGACCCAACACCGGACTCACGTCCTCCGCCGCGTGACGAGCGGGACGCCCGGTGGACGGCCGGTGTCGCCACCGCAGACGATCCGGCGAGAAAACGGTTGAACGCCTCGAGAACGCGGCGGCTCAGTCTCTTCGTTTGCAAGGCGACCTGGCGGATAATGACTCCCGGCGACGTAATAGGCATCCTTCGCCAAGGAGGTGCTAATGGAAACCCGGCGATTCGTGCTCGATGCAGCTGCCGCTCTGGCTGCCATTCTCCTTCAAGTCCCACTCGATCCACTTCTCGCCCACGCTCAGGCGCCGCCGCCAGCGTTGACCGGGCAGGTGACTTCCGCTGAGGAAGGTCCGATGGAAGGCGTGGTGATCAGCGCCAGGGAGGATGGCTCGACAGTCAGCATCAGCGTGGTCACCAACGCTCAAGGTCGCTTTGCCTTCCCTGCCGAGAGACTCGAATCTGGACATTACACATTGAAGGCGCGCGCCGCCGGCTATGAGCTCGACGGAGTGAAGGGTGCGGCCGTCGCCGCAGGTCAGGAAACCAGGGTCGAGATCAAGCTCAGGAAGGTGAAGAACCTCTCCGCTCACCTCACCAATGCCGAATGGCTCACGAGCATGCCAGGCACGGACGAGCAGAAACGATTTCTGCTCAACTGCACGGGCTGCCACACGCTCGAGCGCATCATGAAGTCGACGCACGATGCCGACGGCTTCCTGGAAGTCATCCAACGAATGAGCCTGTATTATCCCGGCAGCACGCCGTTGAAACCGCAGCGCCTCGCCGGCACTGCAACTCGCGATGTCGAGCGCGGTGGTAACGGCAGGAAGACCGCGGAATGGCTCGCAAGCATCAATCTGAGCCAGGAGGAGACGTGGACGTTCCCGCTCAAGACCGAGCCGCGGCTCACGGGCAAATCCACTCATGTGATCATCACAGAATACGACCTGCCGAATCCGTTGATCCAGCCGCATGACGTGATGCTCGATCGCGAGGGCAGCGTGTGGTACTCGGACTTCGGTCAGATGTTTCTCGGCAAGATGGACCCGAAGACCGGCAAGGTGACGCAGTATCCGATTCCGGTCGTCAAACCCGGATCGCCGGAAGGCACGCTCGATCTCGAATTCGACAAGGACGACAATCCGTGGGTCGGCGTGATGTACCAGAGCGCCATCGCGAAGTTCGACAAGAAGACCCAGAAGTTCCAGATGTGGAAGACGCCCCAGGAATGGGATACAGACGGCGGCCAACTCGGTCATCTTGCAATCGAAGGCACCAATATCGACAACAAGGTCTGGATCAAGAACTCCGACGTGGGCAACATCTACCGGCTCGATCTCATCACCAACAAGATGGAGAACCTGGGCAACTTCAAGGATCCGAGGACCGGTAAACGCATCGGGACCTATGGGATTCACTCGGACGCGCAGAACAACGCCTATCTGCTCGACTTTTCGGCCGGCAACATCGTCAAGATCGACGCCAGGACCAGGAATGCAACTGTCTACCGGACTCCGACTCCTGACTCACGCCCGCGGCGTGGTCGCGTCGATCACGAGGGTCGGTTGTGGTTTGGCGAATACCAGGGCAACGCCATCGGCATGTTCGATCCCAGGACCGAACGCATGACGGAGTGGAAGGTACCCACTCCGTGGAGCGCGCCGTACGACGCCGTGCTCGACCGCAACGGCGAGGCGTGGACCGGGTCCATGCTGACCGACCGTGTGGCCCGCCTCGACATCAAGAGCGGTCAGTACACGGAATACATGCTGCCCCGCCCGACCAACATCCGTCGCGTCTATGTCGACGATTCGAAGAATCCCGGCGCGCTTTGGATCGGCAGCAATCAC
>QHWJ01000103.1 GCA_003222535.1 Acidobacteriota bacterium
GCGTTCGCGCAGCTCATGCCATCCAATGCCAATTTCGCAATGGCGCGGACCGTGACGTTGCGCGCCGCGCAGGATCTCTACGGTCTGAACAGCGCACCGTATAACGCGGTCCGAGATGCCTGGACAGCCGTGGGGGTGAACTAATGCGCGCCTCCACCTGCATCAGCTTGACCCTGGTCCTGTCGGCGGGCGCTGGCGAACGGACTGTGAGTGCTCAGAGCGCCGCCCGGACAGACCGCGTCCGGATCAGTATCAACGTGGGCGCGCAGCCGTCTTCGATCACGTTCGCCGGCTCAACGACGAAGGCGGTCTATCTGGAGAACGCAGTCGTTGGCACGACGTATGGAGTCCGGGGCGGTCAGTCATTCGACGGCGGGGTGCTCGTCAGGGTTGTCGGCAACTTCGGTGTCGGCGTCCCGTCTCCTCATTTGTCAAACGGCAAGATGGGGCGGTTGCCGGGACGATCCCCCACCCGTTCTTCTACAACACCCCGCGCGCGATTGCCGGCACGGCCGGCGGCCTTGAACGGAATGAACTCGTGACGCACATTCAAGCTGCCTATGTCATTTCATCCGCGGGCAAGGTGGATTTTGCCCTATCGGGCGGACCATCGTTTTTCAGCGTCAAACAAGGCTTGGTGTCAGACATCACCTACACCGAGCAGCACCCGTATGACAGCGCCACATTCGCGACCGCGTTAACAACGACCGTAGGCGCCTCCAAGATTGGCTTCAACGCAGGTGCGGACGTAGGCGTACGACTGTCCAAGAATGTGGGGGTGGGTGGACTCGTGCGGTTGAAGTCGGACGCGGGAGGCGTCCAGGTAGCGGGAGGCCTGAGACTATTTTTCTGAAACTTACCGTCGTTGCGACGAGAGCGGGGCGGCCAGGCTCCTGGAAAGGGTTTACGCCCATGGGGCTAAGCGGGGTCTTAAGCGCGAATAATCGGTCAGGGCAGAGGTAAGCGTTCGACTAACCCCGGTCTCCTTTTACACCACCGGCGACACGGCCTGATCGAGGGGCCAGCGGCAGGATCTACGCCGACGGTTACGCGGCGGCTTGGCGGTGGAACGTCTCGCCCCAGCCTTTGGGGTGTGAGCTGGCCGATGCTGTGCTGGGGACGGGTTGCGACCCGCAGGAGCACGTCCTTGAGGTAGGCGAACGGCGGGACAGTCAACCAGCTTGCAGCTCTGGCGACTCGACGGACTGGATTTATCGGGTGTGAAGGTGAACGCGAAAGGCGAGAAGCCGTCTCCCTCTGTCTCCCCGAACGGGGTCGATCTCTGAGGACTTCAGAGGACTGAAGAGCACGAACTACGAACGCGGAAAGTGAGCGAAATCAACGTCTTGGACCAACAAGGCGCGTCATTACTGCGTTAACCGCAAATCGCTCGAAAGGGTTCGAATCCCTCTCTCTCCGCCAAACGCTAAGTCATTTAATATATTAGACTTTATTAGACTTATGCAGGGCTCGTCTTTAGTTCGCGAGCGAGTTCAGATATGCGCCAACGGCCCGAAAGCACTCTCCGTCGCCGGTGACGATGGCGACGATTGGTCCGATCGCAACACGAATCATTCCGGGGAATTCCTCGAAACGCGTGCGCCGCTGGAATAACCACGGGCGGTGGGCTTTTCGCCGGGAGCTAACCTTATTGCGCGAACCATGATCAGGTCCGCGTCAGACTGCATATCCGTACGCTTCTTCCACACCATCCGCGAGTTGCCCGAGGTAGCGGGGCAACTCTTTCGCGTCGAGCGGCGGTCCATCCGGGATGGTTGCTGGACCATCGACCAATTCACGGATCGAAGCCATGAGCCGGCGATCCGTTCCTATCCAGGGGTTCGCAGGAAAGCCTGACCAAAGCCCATACCGAACGCGACTGCCGTCGAGGTGAACGGACGGTGCCGTCGATAGTGCACATCCTACCGGCAGGCGCTCCGCCGGAAGGGTCAAGTCCCGCATGCTGAGGACGCGCGGAGGCGCCGTCTGCGACGCGCCGGCCGCTAGCGCCACCGACATCGCCAGGACGAGCGCCTTGATCATGGTTCGACTTTTTATCTTCGACCCGTCGGGCAGGCGGCGTCAATTCAAATGCCCAGACATCCGTTTACAGCGGGAACACGTTTTCGGCGCCGAACGGTGCCCTGTGGGCGCGCCAGCTCACGATACGCTATGTCAACCAGGCGTTGCTCGGCAACAGGAGATCGACGCGGAAGCGGTCGATCAAGTCTTCGGCCAGCTCAGGGGCTTCCACGGAAGGCTCGGATTGAATTCTCCACCCGCAAAGGCATGGGTGAGGGCCTCTTAGCTGACCCGCAGCGAAACGCTGCCCACGGCCCTCGCTCCCTCGAAACGCGTCACGTCCTAACCGGCACAGCCGCCGCAGCGGCTGGTGCGGACGGCGAGCCAGGCGGTCGGCCTCCGGTAAGTGCTTCCAGGCATTCCAATTGGCTGTAGCTCTGGGTTCAGGCTCATCTCGCGGAATCCTGAACCGGGACGCGTGTTCCCCTGTAAACTAACCCTGCCGGTCGCACATCCTCTTCTTGACGGCTGACAGCGGGGTCGATATGTCAGACCAAAGCAATCGCCAAGGCGTCCCGTGGGCGTTCTCATTGACGCTGCTCATGGTTGTCGGCGCTGCCGCCGCAAACGAGGATCTCCGGCTCGTCGACGCTGCGAAAAATCAGGACCTGCAGCAGGTGCGTGCCTTGCTGAACGGGCATCCTGACGTGAATGCCCGATCCGAAGACGGCTCGACGGCGCTCTTGTGGGCCGCGCATTGGAACGATCTCCAAACGGCGGAGCTGTTGGTCCGGGCCGGCGCCGATGCCAATGCGGCGAACGATTTTCGGATGACGCCGCTCTCTCGGGCGTGCACGAACGGAAGCGCTGAGTTCGTTGATCTGCTTCTGAAAGCGGGTGCCAACCCGGACACGCCGATCGGAACGGGCGAGACGCCACTGATGACGTGCGCCAGGACGGGCAGCGCCGACGCGGTTCGCATGCTGCTCGTTCATGGCGCCAATGTGAACGCCAAAGAGCCAACTCAGAATCAAACCGCGTTGATGTGGGCCGCCGCGCAACAGCACTCGAAGGTCGTGCAGATACTGATCGAGGCGAATGCGGACCTCCAGGCGCACAGCAAATCGGGATTTACCGCGCTGCACTTTGCCGCTCGAATGGGCGACATGGAGTCGACTCGGACGCTGCTGGGCGCCGGCGTCAACGTCAACATCCGGTCACAGCCCGATCCTGAAAACGGCCGGGGACAGGGATCGAGGGGAGCCGGCGCGGGGAGAGGTGCCGCGGGAGTCGGACGCGGCGGCGCGGCCCGAGGCGCAGGTGGATTCGGCGCGCGCGGAGACACGAACTTCGGCGGCAGCACGCCGCTGCTCGTCGCCACCGTGCGAGGCCAGGTGCCGCTCGCGCTGTTCCTCCTGGACCACGGGGCGGATCCGAACGTCCTTGATGCCGGGTTTACTCCGCTTCATTGGGCGGCGGGCACGTGGGAAAACGGGCTTGCCAATCCGGTATACGGGTTCGTCGATCCGGTCGGCGGAATTCCGGATCGTGAAGCCAAGCTGCGGCTCGTCAAGGCACTGCTGGCGCACGGCGCAAACCCAAATCTTCAGGCGACGGCGCGTCCACCGGGATTCGGAGGTACGGGGACGGGCGGATACAACGACGCGGTTGGTGCGACGCCGTTTGTTGTCGCCGCAAATGCTGCCGATGTGGAGATGATGCGCATCCTGTTGGCCGCGGGAGCCGATCCGCATCTCGTCACGAAGACCAACTCCAACGCGTTGCTCGCCGCGACAGGTCTCAATCGAGGAATCGGTGAAATCGTCGACGACGAGGATCGGGCGATCGAGGCGGTCAAATTCCTGCTCGACGTGGGTGTCGACCCGAAAGCCGTCACCACGTTCAACGAGAATGCGCTGTTCGGTCCCGGCTATCGCGGCTGGAACAGGTTGCTCGAGCTGCTGATCGAGAAGGGCGCCGACGTGAACGTCGTCAGCAAAGCAGGCGTGACACCCTGGCTCGCCGCGTCGGGTTTCGGCGATCGTCTCGGCGGCGTTCTGTACAACAAGGCAGGGGCCGATATTCTGCTGAACCACGGCGCGGATCCGAAGCTCGGCCATCCCTGCCAGGCACAGAACAAGTGTCGCCCGGAATAACTGTCGGAGATCAGCTGCAAAGGGGACCTGAGGGAATCCAATGCGCGTACGGCAGAAACACGTGACGCTGATGATGGCCTGCGGATCGATCGCGTTGATCGCGACGATCTCCGCGACGCTGTCAGCGAAGCAGGCGGCAACGCCCGCGTCAACCCCGCCAGCGGCGACAAGCGCAACGGCGGCGACTCCCGCTCGGGAGCTCGTCGGCACGTACTGCGTGACATGCCACAACGACCGCGTCAAGACCGCCAATCTCGCGCTCGACAAGGCGGACGCCGAACACGTGTTCAACTCGGGCGAGACCTGGGAAAAAGTCGTTGTGAAACTTCGAAGCCGCTCGATGCCGCCTCCGGGCGCACGACGGCCGGACAACGCGACCTACGACCGCGTGGCGACCTGGCTCGAGAGTGAGCTGGATCGTGCAGCTGCGGCCCATGTGAATCCAGGTCGGCCAGCCGAGCTCCATCGGCTGAATCGCACGGAATACGCCAATGCAGTTCGCGACCTTCTCGGAGTGGAAATCGACCCGAAGGCCATGCTGCCGCCCGACGAACAGGCGTACGGATTCGACACCAACGCCGACGCCCTTTCGATGCAGCCCGCATTGTTGGATCGCTATCTCGCCGCGGCCGCGAAGATCGCGCGGCTCGCCGTCGGCGATCCGACGATTCCTGCGGGATTCGAGCGTTACACAGCGCTCAAGGACAACTCGAACGAGTCCACATGGCTTTGGCAGAACGAGAGGCTCGGAGAAGAGTTTCCGCTCGGATCACGCGGCGGGATCGTGGCGCGCCATTATTTTCCCGTGGACGGCGAGTACGTCTTCAAGATTCGGCTGGACCGCACCGACACCGGTCTCATCCGCGGCCTCCAGGCGCGGAACGACATCGAAATCCGCATCGACGGTGCCCGGGTCGGCCAGCTGACAGTCGGCGGCACACCCGAGTTCGCTGCCGGGAATGCAAACGCGAACGGGAATCCAGACTACCCGGACTCCAGGAGCCCGCTGGCGACGGCCGATGACCGGTTGGAAGTGCGTGCGCCCGTCAAGGCCGGCATGGGGCAGGTGATCGCCACAATCGTCAAAGCCGACAATGTCGAACTCGAGGGATTGGGACCGAACTCGATCCCGGTGTGGAGCCGTGAACACACGACGAGAACCGATAACCCGCTTGTCATCTCGTCGCTGCTCATTGGAGGGCCCTACGGTGGTCGCGTATCAGCGGACTCGCCCGGCCGGCGGCGGCTCTTCGTCTGCCAACCCGCCGGCGGCCGTGACGAGACCGCGTGCGCGACGAAAATTCTGTCGACGTTGGCGCGACGCGCCTATCGCCGCCCCCTGACGAATGACGACATCCAGACGCTCGTGAATTTCCATCAGGTCGCACGGAAGCAGGGAGATTTCGACGCCGGGATTCGCGCGGCGATCGAGCGCGTCCTCGTGAGCCCCGATTTTCTGTTCCGGATTGAGACCGATCCGGACGACGCCGCCCCCGGCACCGCGTACGCCCTGCCGGATGTCGAGCTGGCGTCGCGCCTCTCGTTTTTCCTGTGGAGCAGCATCCCCGATGACGAGCTGCTCGACACCGCGATCCGTGGACAGCTGCACGAGCCGGCCGTGCTCGATCGACAAGTCCGGCGAATGCTGAGTGACAAGCATGCACGCACCTCGCTGGTGCAGAACTTCTTCGAGGAATGGCTGCAGACGCGAAATGTCTGGCTGCTCACACCGGATCTCAACCAGAAGTTTCCCTGGTTCGACGACAACCTGCGAGTCGCATTCGTCCGGGAAATGGAGCTGTTTCTCGATGCTCAGCTGAAAGAGGATCGCAGCGTCGTCGATCTGCTGACGTCGGACCGCACCTTTCTCAACGAACAGCTCGCGCGGCATTACGGGATCCCGGGTGTCTACGGCAGCCATTTCCGGCCCGTCGTGCTCGCCGATGAGAACCGTTTCGGTCTGCTCGGCAAAGCCGCCGTTCTGTCGGTGACGTCCTATTCGACCCGGACGGCGCCCACGATCCGCGGAAAATATCTGCTCGAGAACATTCTTGCGGCGCCGCCACCGGCTCCGCCGCCCAATGTGCCGGCGCTCGAGGAGACCGGCAAAGACGGCAAACCTCGCTCGGTGCGTGACATGCTCGAGACGCATCGCAAGAATCCGGTGTGCGCGAGCTGTCATGCGCGAATGGACCCGCTCGGGCTGAGCCTGGAAAACTTCGATGCGCTGGGCCAGTGGCGCACCACGGACGCGGGTGCGCCGATCAACGCGTCGGGTGTGCTCCTGGACGGGACGAGAGTCGACGGCCCCGCGGCGCTGCGCCGTGCTCTTGTGGCTCAAAAAGAGCAGTTCGTGAGAACCGTGACAGGCAAACTGCTGACGTATGCGGTCGGCCGCGGGCTGGAACACTACGACGCGCCGGCGATACGCGGAATCGTCCGGGCGGCCGCCGCTGACGACTATCGCTGGTCATCGACGATTCTGGCGCTTGTGAAAAGCGCCCCGTTTCGGATGAGGAGGACGGGCCCATGATAGTGACCAAGAAGGCGATCTCGCGCCGAACCATTCTTCACGGACTGGGCGCGACCGTGGCGTTGCCGCTGCTCGACGCCATGATTCCGGCGCTGACGGCCGCGGTCGATACGCCGGCGAAACCCATCCGCCGCCTGGGCGTCGTCTACCATCCAAACGGCGTCATTTATGACAAATGGCTGCCGAAGGGCGTGGGCGCCGATTTCGAGTTGTCTCCCACACTTGCCGGACTGCAGCCGTTTCGAGACAAGCTGATCGTCGTGACGGGCCTCTCCATGGACCAGGCAGAGGCCCTGGGCGACGGCGGCGGCGATCATTCCCGCGCGTGCGGCGGGTATCTGAACGGCGTACACGTCAGGAAATCGGATACCGTCGTCGAGGCCGGGATGTCGATGGACCAGATTGCGGCCAGGGCTTTCGAGCGCGACACCCAGCTCTCGTCACTCCAGCTGCAAATGGACGAGAACAGCATCATCGGCTCGTGCGACGTTGGTTACAGCTGCGCGTACAGCAGCACGATCTCGTGGCTCACGCCGACGCTGCCCTTGATGGCCGAAAACAACCCGCGCGTCGTGTTCGAGCGGCTGTTCGGTGCCAGCGACAGCACCGACCCGAAGGTGCGTGCGGCGCGCCTGCAGCAGGACCGCAGCATCCTCGATTCCGTGACGGATCGCGTGAAGCAGTTGCAGCGGCGACTCGGTCGGGCGGACAACAGGAGAGTGAACGACTATCTGACATCGCTGCGCGACGTCGAGCGGCGGATCCAGAAGACGGAGGAACAGAGCGCCAAAGAAGTACCTGACGTGGCGCGGCCCGCGGGCATTCCGGAGAGCTTCGACGACCACGCGCATCTGCTCTACGACCTGCAGCTTCTGGCCTATCAGTCAGACATCACGCGTGTCAGCACGTTCATGTACGGCCGCGAGCAGAGTCCGCGGCCCTACCCGCAAATCGGCATTCCAGAGCCGCATCACCCGGTGACACATCACCAGAACGATCCGGAGAAAATGGCGAAGTGCGCCAGAATTCAGCAGTACCACCTGAAACTCTTCGCCGATTACCTGGAGAAGCTCCGGAATACGCCAGACGGCGACGGATCGCTGCTCGATCACGTGATGATTCTTTACGGCGCTGCAATCAGCAACAGCGATCGCCATACCCACGGTCCGCTCCCGACGCTGCTGGTCGGCGGAGGCGCGGGCACTCTCAAGGGCGGCCGCCATCTCGTCTATCCAGAGCACACGCCGCTGACGAACCTCCAGCTCACGATGCTCAACCTCCTCGGCGTGCCGGCCGAGAAGCTGGGCGACAGCACCGGACAGTTCAAGGAGCTCTCCGGGCTGGCTGTGTAGGGCCCGGTGTAGCGCGGGCGATCGAGGCGCAGTTCTCTTGTCTTGATTCGTCACGGTTTGCGGCGATTCTTCTGCTATAGTCCGCGCAATCGCAACAGCGCGGAGGATTTATGTGCGGAAAGGTCCCGTGCGTCGTCGTCGTATCTTTGCTGCTCGCCGCTGGCCTCGCATCAGCACAAACCTTCGGGCAGATCACGGGCAGGGTCCTGGACGCCAGCGGCGGCGTGCTGCCCGGCGCGTCGATCACCGTCACGAATCCGCAAACCGGGGTTGCGGCCACCGAGGAGGCCAACACCGCGGGCGTTTACGTGTTTCCAAACCTGCTCCCCGGAACCTACAACGTAAAAGTGGAATTGCAGGGGTTTCAGAGCGCGGTTCGAAACAGCGTCGAGCTGCAGACCCAGCAAACAGTCCGCCTGGATTTCTCCCTCGCCATTGGCACGATCGAAGAGACGGTGGAGATCGTCGGCAGCTCGCCGATGATTAATACCGAAGACGCGGCGATTGGCACCGTTATCGACAATCGTCGCATCGTGGATCTCCCTCTCAACGGCCGGAATTTTCTGCAGCTGGTCTCGTTGACGCCCAATGTGTCGGCCAGTTTTGCTGATCCTGGCCAGTCCGGCACCCGCCAGGGCGGCGATCGGTCCGCACAACAGCTGTCCATCAGTGGCGGCCGGCGCGAGTGGAACTACTACACACTCGATGGCATGAACAACACCGATGTGAACTTCAATTCCTACATCCTGCTGCCGTCGATCGACGCGCTGCAGGAGTTCAAGATTCAGAGCGGCATCTATTCGGCGGAATTCGGTCGAGGCATCGGTCAGGTGAACGTGACGACCAAAAGCGGTACCAACGCCTACCATGGCACCGTGTGGGAGTTCCTTCGCAACAACAAGCTGGACGCCCTCCCCTATGCCTTCGGCGTCGACACACCGAAGTCGAGCCCATTCAGGTGGAACCAGTTCGGGTTTACGCTCGGCGGTCCGGTCCGGATTCCTCACCTGATCGACGGCCGAAACAAGCTGTTCTTCATGGGGAATTACGAGGGCTTCCGGTTGCGCAACCAGAAAGAGACGCTCTTCAGCGTGCCGTCTGCCGCGATGCGGCGGGGGGATTTCTCGGAGCGGAGCGCGACGATCAGAGATCCGCTCACCAACGCGCCATTTCCCGGAAATACCATCCCCGTGTCGCGGCTGAGTCCCATCTCTCTGGCCCTGCTCGATTACTACCCGCTGCCCAACCAGCCCACACTGGGGCTGGCGAACAACTTTCTCGCTGTGAACAGGAACAGAACCGACAAGGACCAGATTAACGTCCGTGCGGATTTCACCGAAAGCAGCAAGTCGAGTTGGTATGGCCGCTATGGCTGGACCGATGAGGGGCAGTTCACCGGCGGGATTCGGCTCAACGGCGGGACCGTGGCCACAAGAGCGCAACAGGCACTCATCGACAACACGCGGGTCTTGAGCGCGAGCCTCGTTAATGAAATGCGCTTCGGCTACAACCGGTTTTTCAACGCTGCGGGCACGGAGCTGAACAACGTGATGGACCCGATCGCGGCCGTAGGCATTCCCCTTCCCACGAAGGTGCCGCCCGACGCCTGGGGCCTTCCAAGCATCGGCATCGCGGGGTTTTCAGGTTTTGGGCCGGATTCCAATTCCCCATACATCAATCGGAACCAGAACTGGCAGTTCACCGAGAACCTGTCCTGGAATCGTGGCTCACACTTCGTGAAAACGGGCGCTGACCTGCGGCTCGATCACTACAACCAGGACGGCAACCAGTTCGCACGCGGTTCCGCCGGGTTCAACAACAATGTGGCGACGGGGTACGGCTTCGCCGATTTCATGATTGGCTACCTGGGGACGTGGTCATATGCGTCCGGTCTGGCCGTGGCGAGGCTCACGGCTTTCAGCCAGTCCTATTACATCAGCGACACATGGAAACTCCGACCCAACCTCACCATCACCAGCGGCCTGCGCTACGAATTCACGCCACCGTGGACCGACACGTCGGAGCGGCAGATTACGGCCGTTATTCCCCTGAATACCCCACAACCTCAGGTCGCCGACCTGAGCCTGCATCCCGTACTGGTCCGCGCAGGCACAGGTGACTTCTACGAAAACGCGGGGATTCGCTTCTCTCCCGACATACAGGTGGCCAGGGACGGCCGTCTGGGCGATCGGCTGATCAAAGCCGACTATACGAACTTCGCACCTCGTTTCGGTGCCGCCTGGAGCGTGACGCCCAAAACGGTCTTGCGCACGGGCGTCGGCAGGTTCTTTGTCCAGGACATCGGGAACATTGCATTCGACATGAACCGAAACCTGCAAGGGCGCCTGACGGTCCAGTCCACCTCGACCAACCTGATTTCGACCTGGACCGATCCGTTCAATTTCGGTGGCGGGAATCCATGCAACACGCCTGCGGGCGTGCTGTGCGTCGCCAGGCCTCTGGTGCTGACGAGCAACATCGATCGCAAAACGCCTTACGTCGATGAGTGGGAGTCGAGCGTCCAGCAGGAGTTCACGAGCAATATGGCCTTGGAAGTCAGCTACCTCGGATCGCGGGGGCGCCGGCTCCAGCGCTGGATCAACCTGGCGAACCAGCCGGTTCCCGGAACCAGCTCGATAGTGTCGCGGTCGCCATTTCCCGAGTTCGGGTTGTTCCAGGGTGCGGCCAATGTCGGCTATTCCAGGTACAACGCTCTGGGCTTGAAGGTCACGCGACGCTACTCAAATGGCCTGACGGTCCTTGGCAGCTACACATATTCCAAGTCCACCGACAACGGCAGCGGCATTCGCACGCTGGGCACAGACCCGCTGAACCCGCAGAACTCGTACTGCCTGTCGTGCGAGGACGGTCCGTCGGTCTTCGACCAGCGCCATCGGTTCGTGACCTCCGCCGTGTACGATCTGCCGTTCGGACACGGCAGAAAGTACCTCAGCGAGGGAGTGGTGGGCAAAGTAATCGGGGGCTGGAAGCTCAACTCGATTGTCACGATCGGGTCGGGATTCCCTCTGACGGTCTCGGCCGGCGAAGACACCGCCAACATCGGCAACTGCTGTCGCCCCGATCGCGTTGCAGGGGTGAGTACTGCGCTGGATAATCCGACGGTCAGTCGGTGGTTCAACACCGCCGCGTACTCCAGAGCCGCGGCCGGTGCATTCGGCAGCGCTGGCCGAAGCGAAGTGATTGGCCCCGGCATCATCAACTGGGACTTCTCCACGTCCAAGGAGCTCCAGATCAGTGCCACCAATTACATCCAGTTGCGTTTCGAGGCGTTCAACTTCCTGAATCATCCGAACTGGGGAGACCCCAACACGACATTCAACAGCGTGGCGTTCGGCACGATCAACTCGACTCGCACCGAGATGCGCCAGCTGCAGTTCGGGTTGAAGCTGATCTTCTAAAGAGGTTGATCCATGATTTCAAGAAAACATGCGATCGCCGTTCTCGCGGCCGCGTGTGCGGCGGCAAGTGGCTTCTCCGGGCGTCTTTGCTTTTGCGTGGTCCTGCTCGTGCTCTGCGTGCGGTCCTCGGCGCAGGTCCGAACACCGGATCAGATGCTGATCAATCCAGATCCGAAGGACTGGGTCACCTACGGCGGATCGTACTACTCGCAGCGCTATTCGCAGTTGAAACAGGTGACAACGGCGAACGCGTCGCGGCTTCAGGCAAAGTGGGTGTACCACCTCGACGGCGCCGAGGAAGGGGAAGTGACGCCTATTGTGGTAAATGGCGTGATGTACATCTCCGGTTTCAATCGACTCGATGCGATCGATGCCCGCAGCGGCAACATCATCTGGAGGTATCAGCGCCAGCCCGCATCGTCGACAAGGCAGCGCGGCACTGCAGTTTTCGGTGACAAGGTGTACGTCGCGACCTCGGACAGCCATCTGGTTGCGCTCGATGCTCGTGTCGGCGGTGTTCGGTGGGATGTGAAGTCTGAAGGCGGGTACACGATCGCCGGCGGTGCGCCGCTTGTCGCCGACGGCAAGGTCATCGTCACAGGCAATCGCCCGGGGGGCTTCATTCAGGCATACGACGCAGAAACCGGAAAGCACGTGAGTTAGGTCTTCTGTACTACGGAACCGGTCAGCCGAACCCTCAATGGACAGGGCAAGGACGCGAAGGGGACAACCTCTATAGCGATGCCATCGTTGCGCTTGATGTGAAGACGGGGACGCTCAAGTGGCATTTCCAGAACACGCCGCACGACGTTCACGATTGGGACTCGATGGAAGTCTCTGTGCTCGTGGACGCGAGCTTCCGCGGAGAGCCGCGTAAGCTTCTACTGCATGCCAACCGCAATGGGTTTTACTACGTGCTGGATCGAACCGACGGCAAATTTCTCCTCGGGACGCCGTTTGTCGACAAGTTGGATTGGGCGACGGGTCTGACTCCCGAAGGAAGACCGATTGTTGCGCCTGGCCATGAGCCGTCGGTGAAGGGAACCGTCACCTGTCCGTCGACTGCAGGAGCGACGAACTGGCCTCCACCGAGTTATAACCCCGATACGCGCTATTTCTACGTCGTGACGCACGAAGGCTGCGGCGTGAACACAGTCACCTCCACCACCGATCCGGAGTCCCCCACGGGGTACTACGAAAGCGCGAGCGATCCCTGGCAGGCCTACGTGCGAGCTATTGATGCCTTCACCGGAAAGAGAGTCTGGGAGTACAAGGCCGTTCGGTCGAATCACTACGGCCCCGGGCTGTTGTCCACAGCTGGCGGAATCGTATTTGCCCCCGAGCAGTTTGGCCAGGTGAGCGTACTCGACGCGAAAACCGGGCAGTCTTTGTGGCATTTCAATACAGGCGACATCATCACGGCTGCGCCGGCGACTTACAGCGTCGATGGTCAGCAGTTCTTTGCGATCATGTCGGGTACCAATGTGTTCGCCTTTGGCCTATCCGATTCCCGTTAGGAGGCGGCGCATGAGGGCAAGGCTTTTCGTTGCAGGGTTGCTGGTCGTCTGTTCCGCGGGATCTCTGCCGGCTCAGCGCGGCGGGGGAGCCGGACCGCAGAATCCGTTTCTGGGCAACGCGCAGGCGATCTCAGAAGGTGAAAATCTTTACAATCAGAGGTGCACCACCTGTCATGGCGCCGGCGGCGGCGGTGGAGAAACTGGACCCGCGATTGTGTCTGGCGATCGGATGCACCGACATCTGGAAGGTCGTCACATACATCCACGCGCTTCGCGGCACGGCGATCGACAACCCGCTTCCCGGAGACGTCGCGCACGGCGAGGCGGTGTTCTGGGGCAAAGGGCAATGCGGCACCTGCCACATGCTGTCCGGCAAGGGCGGACTGACGGCACCCGACCTCTCGAATATTGCGGGTGTTCGAAAGGCCAGCTCGATCGTCGACGCGCTGACGAAACAACAGCATCGTGTCTATGGCAGCGGCGGCGCGCATCTGCGGACGCTGCCCGTCATGGACTCCTATCTGCCGGTCTACGTCACAACGACCGACGGCAAGACTTTCGATGGCGTGCTCCTGAACGAGGATGGCTATTCGCTCCAGATGATCGGCAACGATCAGCAGCTCCACCTGTTCGACAAGGCGAAATTGCGCAGAGTTGCCGTCGAGACTAGGAGCCTGATGCCAACCGATTACGACAAAAGACTGACGCCTGCCGAGTTCAAGGACCTCATGGCCTTCCTGACGCGCCAGGGAACGGCTGCGGCACCCGCGCCTGGTCGCCGTGGCGGGCCACCACAGGCAGAACGCGAGCGGGAACACGCCAGCCACTAGCGGGAACTGCATGCCGGGAACACGAACGTTTCTCATCCCAACCGCCGTTCTGCTTTTCGCATCGAGCGCGCCTGCGCAGAAGCCGACCGACGACTATTTGGCGTTCGTGGGCAGCTATACCCATCCCACGGCGACGACGACATCCGCGTCAAAGGGGATTTACGCGTTCAGGTTTGATTCGAAGGGCGGCACTCTCGCGCCGCTCGGCCTCGCTGCCGAGGCTGTCAACCCGGCGCACCTGTGGGCATCACCGAACGGAAAGTATCTGTATGCGGTGAGCTGGCAGAGTCCAGACAAGATGGATACCGTAGCTGCTTACCGAATCGATCACAAGACGGGCATGCTCACATTGATCAACAAGGTATCGGCAAAGGGCGACCTTGCGAATCAGGTTGTGCTCGACTCGAGCGGCCAACTGGCCGGCACGGTTACCTACGCAAGCGGTACGTTCACGTTGTACCGTGTCGAGGGAGATGGCAGGCTGAGCGAATCGTTCTACACAGATCAGCACACCGGGACACCGCTCTCGCCGCGCCAACCCGGGCCGAGAGCGCACGGGATTGCGTTCAGCAAGGACAGCAAGTTTGTCTATGTCACCGAGCTCGGTCTCGATCGCGTCTACACCTATCGCGTCGATGCCGCCAGCCACACGGTAACACCACTGGATCCACCCTTTGTCAACCTGCCGGGCGGGTCCGGCCCTCGGCGGCTGCAACTCCATCCCAATGGCCGCTTCCTGTATGTGAACCATGAAACCGACTCCAAGGTGACTGTCTTCGAGATACACGACGGCAGCTTGAAGGCGATGCAAACGATCTCGACCCGGCCGGCAGATTACACGGCGAACAATTCAACGGCGGAGGTTCAGATCGACAAAGAAGGCAAGTGGCTGTATGTCAGCAACCGTGGCCACGACAGTCTAGCGTTGTATTCAGTCGATCCCGGTAAAGGCACGCTTACGCTCGTGGAGTACATCCCAAGCCTCGGTCGAACGCCACGAAACATCACAATCGATCCGTCGAACGAGTATCTGTTCTGCGCCAATCAGAACGGCGAGAACGTCGTCGTCTTTCGGATCGATCACAGGACTGGCCATCTGACGCCGACCGGATCACAGCAGCTGGTACCCCAGGCAGCCGGGATCGCGGTCGTAGCTGCGCCAGTAGTGAGATCCCGGTGAGAAATCAAATTCTGGCCGCTTCTCCATATGTTTTGAGGAGGCAGTATGCACGCTATCCGGTCAGTGGGCGGCGCTCTCACGATACTTCTCGCATTGAACGCGCTTGTCTTCGCTCAGGGCACTGCTGATATCGTCGGCCGCGTGACCGACACGAGCGGGGGGGTGCTGCCCGCGGTGACGGTGACCGCGGAAAACATCGCCACGAAAAACGTACGTACGACGATCACCAGTGGCACCGGTGACTACGTGTTTACTCTCCTGCCGATCGGCGTCTACACAGTGAGGATCGAGCTGACGGGCTTCCAGCCCGTCAACTCGCGCGTGGAGCTCGCCACCGGCGATCGCGCGCGCGTCGATGCGCGGCTGCAGCTCGGGACCGTGGAAGAGAGCATCATCGTGACGGGCGTGTCGCCGCTGCTGCAGACCGATTCGGCAACCGTCAGCTCGCTCATCGACCAGAAAACGGTGCAGGATGCACCCATACCGGGGCGCAACATCATCCGCATGGTCCAGCTGATTCCCGGCGCCAGCGAAGGCGCAGTCAGCTCGCTGGCCAACGGTACACGGCCCGACGAGCGGCGGCAGACCTCGTCGGTCTCGATCAACGGCGTCAACGACGTGCTGAACAATCAGCTCGTCGACGGCATGGACAACAACGAGCGCAGCATCGGCACGGTCGCCATCAAGCCCTCGATTGATGCGATTGCCGAAGTGAGGGTGCAAACCAACATGTACACGGCCGAGACGGGCCGGACGCTCGGCGGCGTCATCAACATCATCACGAAGTCGGGCGGCAACCAGTTCCACGGTTCCGGGTTCGAGTTCGGCCGGCACGAGCGATTCGATTCGCGTCTCTTCTTTGCCGAAGGCAAGCCAATCACCCGCCAGAACCAATACGGCGGCAGCCTCGGCGGCCCAATCAAATCGAGCAAGACCTTCTTTTTCGCCGACTACGAAGGCTATCGCATCAGGCAGGGCGTGCCGTCCCTCATCACGGTTCCGACCGTGAAGATGCGGACGGGCGATTTCTCCGAGCTCTCCACGCCGATCTACGACGCGATGAACGCGGTGCGCACTCCCTTCCCGGGGAACGTGATTCCCGCCGAGCGTTTCGATCCGATCGCGGCGAAGTACGTGGCGCTCTATCCGATGCCCACGAACGGCGCGTTGTCCAACAACTACGCGTTCACGAATAACCGTACGCAGAACAACCAGGCGACCGACTTCCGCGTCGATCATCGGTTCAACGACAACGACACCGTCTTCGCGCGCTATTCCTACAACAAGACCGACACGGTCACGCCGAGCCTGTGCCCGCCGGTGACCATCGGATCGCAAACGATCGACCCGACCTGCATCGTCGGTGGCGCGGCGACCGGCAACTATGCGGGTCCCAATTACACGAGCGCCCACAACATGGTCGGCAGCTGGGCGCACGTGTTCAGCGCCACGACGATCTCCGAGATCAAGGCCAACTTCTCCAAACCGGACATCTTGTCGCTTGGACCGAACTACGGGAAAAACCTCGGCGATTTCTTTGGCGTCGCGAACGCCAATGACGGCACCGCCGATGCCAGCGGGCTGCCGCTGATGGAAATGCGCCCGACGACGTTTGCCGCGGTCGGCGAAACGCAGTGGGTGCCGCTCCATGTCTACAACACGGCCTACCAGGTTGCAGGCTCGGTCACTCAGGCGCGCGGCGCGCACAACCTGAAGATCGGGGGCGCGATGGTCTTGCGGCGCTGGGGCGTCCTGCAGTCGAACTCGGCGCAAGGCCTCTGGGGGTTTGATTCGACGCCCACCAATAGCGGCACGGGCACCGGCGGCCACGCCTTCGCGTCGTTCCTGCTCGGGTACCCGACCGACGTTCGCCGGCTGTACACCCCGGGCTCACCCGTCTATCACACGGACGAATCGAGCGCGTACGTGCAAGATGACTGGCGCGCGACCTCGTGGCTTACGGTCAACCTGGGCGTCCGCTACGACGTCTTTGGACCGTTGACCGAGAAAGACGATCACCTGTCGAACTTCGTACCGGCAGAAGGAAAGCTGCTCGTGGCCGGTCAGGACGGCGTGAGCCGCACGGCGGGCGTCAAGACTGACTTCTCGAACATCGGACCACGGCTCGGCTTCTCGTCGACCTTGCCGCATCAGATGGTGCTGCGCGGAGGCTGGGGGCTGGCCTATTACCCCAACAACAAGAATGCTGGCGCCTACATGAAGAACCCGCCGTTTACCGCGAACTACGGGCCCATCACGAGCAATGCCGCCTCCAACGGTGTGCCAAACATGTTTCTGAAGGATGGCCTCCCGGTGGTGACGTTCAGCAGCCCGCAGTCTCCAGCGGGCAATGTGATAGGAACCGACGTGAACTTCAAGTCGGATCGCTCGAAGCAGTTCAACCTCATGATCGAAAAAGAGTTCGCCGGTAACGTCGTGACGGCAGGTTATATCGGCTCCCGCGGCGACCGGTTGAACCTGGGTGTGGCCATGAACTACAACCTGGCGCCGGCCGGACCGGGCGCCGTCCAATCGCGTCGCCCGTACTTCTCGCAGTATCCGCAAATGGCGAACGTCAATATCCTGTCGAACGTCGGCAAGTCGACCTACAACGCATGGCAGTTCGGATTCAACCGCCGCTATCGCACCGGCCTGACGATGAACTCTCATTACACCTGGTCCCATTCCCGGCAAATGACGCCGGTACCGTGGGACTTCAGTCAGTTTGAATGGGGAGATACGCAGCAGTTCGACGTCCGGCACCGCTGGGCGCTCACCGCCAACTACGAGTTGCCGTGGGGCAAAACCTTCACCGGCGTCGCGCACGGATTCCTGTCCGCCTGGCAGGTGAACAGTACCGCGTATCTGCAATCCGGCGTGGCGTACACTGTCGTCAACGCGGCCTCACGGACGAACACCGGCAATAACGCCGGGACGCTCAACGGCGGGGATCGGCCCAACATCAACGGTAACCCGAATCTTCCAGCGGATCAGCGGACCGTGCAGCAGTGGTTCGACACCAGCGTCTTTTCGGCAGCGCCGCAGTTCACGTCCGGCAACGTTGGGCTGTCCGAGATGCACGGTCCCCCGCAGCGGCGTTTGGACATGTCGATCTTCAAGGATCTGTCGATGGGTGGCACTCGCAAGCTGCAGCTCCGGGTCGAGGTGTACAACGTGACGAATACGCCGAGCTTCGGGTTGCCGGATTTCAATTTCGGGAGCACCGGGTTCGGCAGCATCTCGAACACCGGCAACTCGATTCCGCGGCAGATGCAGTTTGGTGTGAAGTACCTGTTCTGAGGTCGGAGATAATGCTCCCTAGCAGGCCGTGGTGAAAATCTGGCGTCGCACCGAGACGAGCGAGGCGCCCCGCCGGCAAGGCGCGACGACCGAGAATACCGGGAGTATTTGAAGGAGGAGCAACGCCGCCGGCGGGGATGCATCGCTCGTCGAATGCAGCCAGACTTTCACCACGGCCTGCTGACATCGTGCAGAACGGAGTACATCAGTGTTCATGACACCCCGTCAATGGGTGATGGCCGCGAGCCTAGGCATCGTGACGAGTTGGGCCGTCGCTGCCGGTGCGCAACGCCCTCAGACGAACCTGCCACTCGACCCGCCCCGGGAGCGCGGTACCAGCATCACGCCCGCGTACGAAGGCTGGTACGCGAATCCCGACGGCGGTTTCAGTATGCTCATCGGCTACTACAACCGGAATACCAAGGAAGCCCTCGACATCCCGGTGGGGCCCAACAACCGCATCGAACCGGGCGCCCCCGATCAAGGGCAGCCGACACACTTTGAGATCGGTCGGCAATGGGGAGTTTTTGTCGTCAAGGTGCCGAAGGATTTCGGAACCAGGACGGTCACCTGGACCATCGTGTCGAACGGCGAGGCGCAGTCGGTTCCGTTCACCCTCAACAAGGGCTATCCCGTCAGTCCGTACAAGGAACTTGGCATGGGCAACCGGCCACCGGTCCTCGCCTTTTCACAGGGTGGCGCGAAAGTGACTGGTCCGCCGGTGGGGGTGTCCGCCAGCCTCACCGCAACCGTGAACCAGCCCGTCGCGATCAGCGTCTGGGTGGAGGATCCCAAGGCGCCGGGTGAGGCCGAAGCACCGCCGGCGCTGCTTGGGCCCGTTGCCAAGGTGGCGACCGTCTCGTTCCACAAGTTTCGCGGTCCCGGAAAAGTGACCTTCGACAAGGGGCGCATCCCCGTCGACCAGGAGGGCGCGATGATCAGCGCCGCGGCAACCTTCGACGCCCCTGGCGATTACCTGCTGCGCGTGCAGGCGAACGACGAATCGGGTGAGGGAGGCTTCGGTTTTCAGTGCTGCTGGACCAACACCTACGTGAAGGTGACTGTGCAGTAGAATAGATAGACGGGGAGCACCAACATGATGCGACTGACGGATGGACACGCGCGGAACCTGGCGGTTGGCGCATGGGCGCTGAGCGCGGCGCTGATGCTGCCAGCTGCGGCCGCGGCCGCCGACGCCGCGAAGACGCCGACGTTTACCAGGGACATCGCGCCGATCTTCCAGGAGAAATGCGAAGCGTGCCACCGGCCCGATTCGATCGCGCCGATGTCGCTCATGACATACGCCGAGGCGCGGCCGTGGGCGCGTTCGATCAAGGCCCGCGTGGGCGACCGCCAGATGCCGCCGTGGCAAATCGATCGGACCGTCGGTATTCAGAAATTCAAGAACGACCGATCCCTCACAGACGACCAGGTCGAGGCCATCGTCCGTTGGGTTGACGCCGGTGCGCCGCAGGGCGACCCCAAAGACATGCCCGCCGCCAAACACTGGCCAGACGGTCAGGGCTGGAACTTCGCGGCGCTGTTCGGCCAGAAAGAGCCGGACCTGATCATCAAGTCGTACGACTTCACGATGCCGGCCGTGTCGCAGGACGTCTGGGACAAACGCATCACGCCATCGGGCATCACCGAGCCGCGCTGGGTTCGAGCGATCGAGATCCGGCCCGAGACGCTGAAGGGCCGTAAGATTACGCATCACGCGATTGCGTACCTCGAACAGACCGAGCCGGGCGTCGTGGCGGCGCCGGGTCTGCCCGCACCGTTCATGGAGTGGGCGGTCGGCAAGCAAGGCGAGATGATGCGCCCGGACACTGGCAAGCTGCTCCTGCCCGGCTCCAAGTTCCACTGGGATATTCACTATTCCCAGGCCGGTGAAGAGATCACCAACAAGGTGGAAATGGGCATCTACTTCTACCCGAAGGGACAGGAGCCGAAGTACCGCACGGCGCTGTCGCTCGTCCCGGCCGCACTCGGCACGCTGGACATCCGTCCGAATGCCGTCGCGGTGGAGGAAGGCTTCACGACGCTCCGCGAGGCGGCCCGCATCGAGAGCTTCCAGGCGCACATGCACCTGCGCGGCAAGGCGATGATGCTCGAAGCGATCCTGCCGAGCGGCCAGAAGCAGGTGATCAGCCTGGTCAGCGACTTCAACTTCAACTGGATGACCACCTACGTCTACGCCGACGACGTGGCGCCGCTGTTGCCGAAGGGGACGATCCTCAAGGTGACGGCGTGGCACGACAACACCAGCGCCAAGAAGAGCAATCCCGATCCGAATCAATGGGTGGGATGGGGCGATCGCACGGTGGACGAAATGGCGCACGCCTGGATCAACATCGTCTATATGAAAGACGACGACTTCAAGATCGAGCAGGACAAGCGCCGCGCGACGGAGAAGACGACCCTGCAACAGTAGGCCTCCACTCGTTATCGACTGGGTCGAGTTCTCCGGCATCGTCTTGCCCGTGTGCCGTCAACGACGGACACCACGTACCAGCAGGTCTCATCCGAGCTGTCAGTACGAAGACCTCGCGAGTCCGACCACCCGCGTTACGCTCTCCAGAAACCGCCCTCCAAACGGATAAAAGAAACGTGTGGGTCAGCGCTTTCTGCATGCGCTGAATGCAGGTATTGCGATAGAATCCGGCCCGCTCGAGTCACGAGGCGCTCGCATCGGTGGTCGGTTCACTTGGAGGGACAGGTCATGACGAGGCATCGCGCGTGGGGTGTGGTCGCGTTCGTACTCTTGGGCCTGCTGCCGGCGGCGGCACATGCACAGAGTTCACTTACGGGAATCGTGAAAGACTCGTCTGGTGCGGTGCTGCCTGGCGTCACCGTTGAGGCCGCAAGCCCGGTCCTCATCGAGAAGACGCGCTCGGCCATCACCGACTCGACGGGCGCTTATCGCCTGACGGATCTCAGGCCAGGCGTGTACGCGATCACCTTCGCCCTCGAAGGCTTTTCCACCGTGAAGCGAGACGGGCTTGAACTGCCCGCCAACTTCACGATGACGATCAACAGCGAACTGAAGGTCGGGGCCCTCGAGGAAACGCTCACCGTGACCGGTTCGTCGCCGACGGTCGATGTTCAGAGCACCGCGAAAACCCAGGTCCTCAACCGGGACGCGCTCGACTCGATCCCGACGGGCCGCACGATTCAAGGCATGGGGCAGCTCATCACGGGCGTGTCGCTGAACATCCCGGACGTCGGAGGCTCACGCGCGATGCAGCAGACCTACATGTCGACGCACGGCCTCGGGGCGTCGCAGACCACCGTCCAGGTGGACGGGCTGATGGTGAACGGGCTCGATGGCGACGGCGCGGTGCAGAACTACTTCAACAGCTCGATGAGCCAGGAGATGGTCTACGCGACCAGCGGCGCCGGGGCTGACGTCTCGGGCGGGGGCGTCCGGCTGAACATGATCCCTCGGGACGGCGGCAACACACTGAAGGGCGGCGCCTTTCTCGGCTACCAGGATCAGAGCTTCCAGTCGAGCAACCTCACGGATTCCCTGAAGGCTCGCGGCGTGAAGACGCCCGACGGCATCGCAAAGCTCTATAACGTCGAGGGTTCCGTGGGCGGACCGATCAAGAAAGACCAGATCTGGTTCTTCGGCTCAGCCCGCGCCTTCCACCTCAACACGCTCCCGGCCGACGCGCTCGTCGGCATCCCGGGCACTGGCGGCGTCAACGCCGCACCGACCCCTGGCACCGAGCGAGGTGTCGACCCGCAGAAGATCAACAGCTTCCAGGCTCGTCTCGTCTGGCAGATCAGCCAGAAGACGAAGCTGTCCGCCTACAACGACCGGATCTTGAAGAATCGCGGCTCCGACATGACGGCTGGTGTCGACCCGGCGACCGGGTCCGCCGTGTGGACTTCCCCGATCTACACGACAGGGTCGATCAAGCTCACGTCAACCGTGACGAACCGCGTGCTGGTGGAGGGGGGCTTCTCGACCAACTACGAGCGCTACAACATCGTGATGCAGCCGGGAATCGAGAAGGCGCGCGGGACGCCCGAGTGGTACACGCAGGTCTACAAGACGGACTCGGCGCTCGGCACGCAATGGAACGCGCTGAGCCAGACATACGGCCGGTATCCGGACCGCTTCTCGTTTGGAGGGGCGATCTCGTACATCACCGGCGCGCACAACGTCAAGTTCGGCATACAGGACACCTTCGGCCGATATCGCCGCACTGACGGGTCCAACGGCGACATCCGTGCCACCTTCATCAACGGTATCGCCAGCACGGCGCAGATTTTGAACACGCCCGTCGCGCGCCGCGACCTGCTTCATGTTGACGCCGGGTTCTATGCGCAGGACTCCTGGACGCTCAAGCGGATGACGGTCAACTACGGCGCCCGCTACGAGCACTTCTCGAGTGGCATTCCGCTCGAAACGGCGCCGGCCGGCCGCTACACCGCGGCGCGGACATTCGGGCCGATCGAAATGCCGACCTGGAACAGCATTGCCCCGCGCGGCGGCCTCGTCTACGACCTCTTCGGCGACCAGAAGACCGCGCTGAAGTTCAGCGTGGGCAAGTACATGCAGGCTGGATCGACCGGGTTCTCGGAAAGCTACAACCCGCTCCAGCTGACAACGGCGTCCGTGTCCTGGACGGACCTGAACAGGGATGGTGTCCCGCAGGGCGAGCTCGGGTGCGTCTACCTGAGCGCAGGTTGCGAGATCAACCTGGCACAGCTGCCGAACGGTTTCGGTGTGGCCAGCCTCGCGAACTTCGATCCGGGCATGAAGCGCATGTACAACGTCGAGACCGCCGTCAGCGTCCAGCGCGAGCTGTTCACGGGCGTCTCGGTGTCCGGCGGCTGGTTCCATCGCGACTTCAAGAACCTGCGCCGGCGAGTCAACGTGCTGCAGTCGTTCGCCGACTATACGCCGTTCACGATGTTCAGCCCGATCGACGGCAGCGCGATCACCTACTACAACGTCAGCGCCGCCGCGCGATCGCGCGTGAGCGCAGGTTGCGAGATCAACCTGGCACAGCTGCCGAACGGTTTCGGTGTGGCCAGCCTCGCGAACTTCGATCCGGGCATGAAGCGCATGTACAACGTCGAGACCGCCGTCAGCGTCCAGCGCGAGCTGTTCACGGGCGTCTCGGTGTCCGGCGGCTGGTTCCATCGCGACTTCAAGAACCTGCGCCGGCGAGTCAACGTGCTGCAGTCGTTCGCCGACTATACGCCGTTCACGATGTTCAGCCCGATCGACGGCAGCGCGATCACCTACTACAACGTCAGCGCCGCCGCGCGATCGCGCGTGAACGCGGTCGACGGCAATGCGACGAGCGACCGCAAGATGTGGTTCAACGGCTTCGAGTACAACTTCAATGCCAGACTGCCCAGAGGCGCGACGCTGTTTGGCGGCGGGATGAGCGAGCGGACCATTGCCCAGGTGTGCGATGAGGCGTTCAACCCCAACAATCTGCTGTATTGCGACCAGACCAGGAGCGGCATTCCGTTCCGGACGCAGTTCAAGATTGCGGGCACGGTCCCGGTGACTTACGGGATCCAGGTGGGCTTCTCGTTCCAGAGCCTGCCAGGCTATGGTTACGGCACGGGCGCGCTGTCGGGCCGCGAAGGCGGACCGACCGGCCCGACCGGGCAGCCCTCGGCGCTCCAGCTGAACACGCCTAACGGCGTGGGCACAGTGTGGCTCATCACGCCGGCCACGACGTACAGCGCGAGCAGCCCGTGCGTGGCACAAGGAAAGTGCACGGCGGGTCAGTTGGTCGACCCCGGCATGAACGTCGCGTCGCTGTCCGTGCCGCTCATCGCACCGAACACCGAGTTCGGTGATCGCATCAACCAGCTCGACCTGAACGTGACCAGGACGATCAGGATCGGCCGTTCCAGCGTTCAGCCGAAACTCGACCTGTTCAACGCGCTGAATGTTTCACCGGTCTATGCCGTGCGATCCCTGAATTTCGGCACGGCGTCCTACCTCCAGCCGTCGTCCATTCTCGTCGGGCGCGTCTTCCAGGTCGGCGCGATCGTGAAGTTCTAACGCTCGCATCGCGCACTCGCACGTGTGGATGGGCGGGCCAAACCGGCCCGCCCATCCGTACGACCGTCCTGTCCCTACCAGAAGCTCCATCGGCACCGTGAGGAGCGTCCGATGGCGTGTTAGGGACGGCGAGAGACCGAATCCCTCTCTCTCCGCCAGTTCCTTTCGCTGTTTTTCCTCAGTATTTCGCACGAGATCTACGAGACTCAGGTTCTCTCAACCATTGTTTCCCTGCGACGCCCTCCCCTTCACGGACTCCTTCTCAGCGCCCATGCATACGTCGCCGTGTTGGCACGGGCAGCGATGTCCAGCCCAATGCGCTCGGGCGGAGCGGATTTCAGACAGGACGCGGCCTGTTGAGTCGGCCGACCGGCTATCGACCGTGTGCGATCCAGCACACGCTGTATTGAGCGAGTGCGGCTACTGTACGTGGACTTTGGAAGCGGCGCACATCGATCCATACCGCAACAGCTATTCCGATTCGCCCGGGAACGGGCTGTTGCTCCGCCGCGACCTCCACGCACTCTTCGATTCAGGTTACCTCGCGATCGATCCGGCGTCGAGAAAGGCGTATCTCGGCTCCGAGGCACGGGAGTGGCCTCGCTACGCACGCCTCCACCGGACCGCGATGCCGTCGTCGCCCCAGCCAGGATTCGACAACGACACTCCGAATCCGCGGCTCTTCGCAAACGGTGGACTCGCTTCCTTAAGAGTCACGCTGATCGCCAGCGATGAGCAGCGACACGGTTCAAGCCCTCTCGGTCCGAGACCTCGTGCGCCGTCGGCGAGGCGATGATCCCGATGTCTGGCATCTGGCCCTTGTCCAGCGGGACGTCGTGTGGGACAAATCCGGATGCGGTACCTGCTCGACTCGCTGCTCGAGGGTTATCCGATCGGGTCCCTGCT
>QHWJ01000104.1 GCA_003222535.1 Acidobacteriota bacterium
ATGCGAAGAAGCCGATCGAGACGAATCCGAGGATGACGAGCGCGCAGGTTGCCGCGAGCAGGCTGACGACCCAACTCGGCACGATCGGCGCCTTGATATCTGGCCTGCGCATTCTCCCTTTCCTATCGCCTTATTACTCGATTTCACAAGTACGGCGACGTATGTCGTGACGGCGATCGCTGCCCCATTTCAGAATACGACGACCTATTTGGCCACAGAGAGACACAAAGACACAGAGAAGAAACACCGAGCGCTCGACGCGGCGCCGCGCAGCGGCGGGCGAGGCGTGCCAACCGCAAACGAACGACCGCGGGACGGTGGCTCGGTCGTTCGGTTGCGGTTTGCGGGCCTCACGGCTCGGCTTGCCGACGCGGTTAACACTCCGCCTTGTCTCCCCGTCTTACTCGACAGGAGCGCCCAAATGCAACCACGAAATCTCGCAAGAGAAACGTTTGTGAAGAGGGAGCGCCAGATGAAAAACACCGCATGGCTGGTCGGGGGGCTTCTCGTGGCCGCCAGCCTCGTCGTGGCCCATGCCAGCGACTTCATAGCCGTGTACGCCCGCGTGGATCGAGTCGTGCTCGAGCCGGATGCCAGCTCGCCGGAAGCGATCCAGATCTGGGGCGCGTTCTCCATGGCCAAGCCCGACGATCGGAACGACTATCTGCCGGCCGCCCGCGGTTACCTCTACTTGAAGCTCGCGGGCGACAAGGAGGCGGCGCGCAAGGAATGGGCGGACCTCCAGAGCGTCGCCGGCAGCGGTCAGATTGTCGCCTTCGGCAACCGGCACGAGGGGAAGATTCGGCTGCGAAAACCGGACGAGCGGCCCATGAATCCGGATCGGTACTCCGTCAGCATCGGCCTGACGAGAGTGCGAGGCAACACGCAGTACCCGCCCGTCCGCGCGCTGCTCGATCAAAGAGAGTGAGGCGTGACGCCATGGCCTCGTTGAAGCGGCGTGGTCGGGTGGGGCATGTAGGGCGCGACGCGGCCGGTGGGTCGATGAGTCTGGGGCTGACGTGGTGCGGCGTCCAGCACCTATCCCGCGGGGACACGCTGATGGTCGGGCTCGCCGCGGCACACGCGGCTGTGCTGATCGCCTTCCCCACCGCGCCCGTGATCGCGCTGGGCCTCTGGTGGAACTCGAATACCATCTCGCACAATTTCATTCACCGGCCGTTCTTCCGGCGACGGCCGGCGAATCGGCTCTTCGCGGCGTACTTGAGCGTCCTCCTGGGGATCCCCCAGTCGCTGTGGCGGGATCGCCATCTCGCGCATCACGCGGGCGCCGATTCCCGCGTGCGCTTCTCGAGCGACCTGACCATGCAAGCCATGCTCGTGCTGTGGCTCTGGACGGCGATCGCCGCTCGCGCTCCCGGGTTCTTCCTTTCCGTCTATCTGCCCGGATACATCGCCGGGCTTCTCCTGTGTGCGGTGCACGGCTACTACGAGCACCATCGCGGCGCCACCAGCCACTACGGAAGGGTCTACAACTTCCTGTTCTTCAACGACGGGTACCACGTCGAGCATCACGGCCACCCGGGCATGCACTGGACGCGTCTGCCGGACTGCCGCGAGCCCGCGGCGCGAGCGAGCGGATGGCCCGCGCCGCTGCGCTGGATGGAAGTTGACAGCCTGCAGGTGCTCGAGCGGCTCGTTCTGAAATCCCGCGTCTTGCAGCGGTTCGTCCTGCGGACCCACGCCCGCGCGTGGCGCGGGCTCGTCGCGCAGCTGCCGCGTTCCGAGCGGATCGTGATCGTCGGCGGCGGCCTGTTCCCGCGTACGGCGCTCATCCTGCGGGACATGCTGCCGGGAGCGCGCATCACGATCATCGACGCCAACCGACGCAATCTCGATCGAGCGCGCGCGTGGCTCGACGGGTCGAACATCGAATTCGTCCACGCCCGCTACACGGGGGCTCGGATCGGAGCGTGTCTTCTGGTCATTCCGCTCTCGTTCGAAGGCAACCGGAACGCGATCTACACGCAACCCCCGGCGCCGGCCGTGATCGTCCACGACTGGATCTGGCGCAGACGCGGCACCAGCCGCATCGTGTCGCTGGCGCTGCTGAAGCGAATCAACCTGGTCCGGTCCACATGAGAGCCGCGAGTCTGCTGGCGGTGCTCGTGATCACGAAGGTGATCGTGCTCGCGGGGCACGACGTGCCGCTGTCGTGGTGGTCGCCCATCGCGTATCTGTGGCAGGACGCCGCCCTCGTCCTGGTGTTCGCCGGCGTCGAATTCGTGCTCGCGTCACAACGGCGCGTCGCATGGGCGGCCTACGCCGCCGTGGCGCTGTACGCCGTCGTCAACATTCCCGTGATCCGCGCGCTCTCGACGCCGCTCACGTGGTCCATGTGGGGCGCCGCGCGCGGCCCGCTTGCCGATTCGTTGTGGCACGACGCGACCTGGCAGAACGTGCGGCTGCTGCTGACGGCGGCGGCCGTGCTGGTGCTGGCGCCGCTGGTGCTAGGGCGAACACTCGCCTTCGCCCCGGGGGTCGGGCAGGCAAGACGTCAACTGCCGCTCCTGGCGGTGGTGACCGTTGTCGTCGCGCTCGGCCCGGCCGCCGCCGCGCGCGTCGACACACGCGGGCTCGACCGTAACGCGTGGACGGCACTCCTCGCCACCGCGATGCCGCGGATGGATGCGTCCGCGTCGGACGCCGACTGGCGGGCCCCAGCAGTCGACCGTACGGCGCGCGAAGACCTGTCACGGTGGCGAGGGGCTGCTGCGGGACGCCACATCGTGCTCGTCAGCCTCGAATCCACCGCCGCCCGATACCTCGGTCTATACGGGGCCGATCCGGATGTGATGCCGAATCTTTCCGAGCTGGCCCGGTCCGCGATCGTGTTCGACAACGCCTACGCCGTCTACCCGGAGAGCATCAAGGGCCTCTTCTCGATTCTGTGCTCGGCGTATCCCGCGTTCGACAGCGCCGCCGCCAGCTACGCAGCCGCGCCCTGCCGCTCGCTGGCCGCCGTGCTCTCGCGCAGCGGCTACCGCACCGGGCTGTTCCACTCCGGACGATTCGGCTATCTGGGTATGGAAGCGATCATCCGGAATCGCGGCTACGGCACGCTGGCGGACGCCGGCGACATCGGGGGCAATTTCAACTCGAGCTTCGGCGTAGATGAACCGTCCACCGTGACGCACATTCTGAGATGGATCGATGCGCTGCCTGCGAACCAGCGGTTCTTCGTCACCTATCTGCCGATCGCCGGCCACCATCCGTACGAGACGCCGGAAGCGGGCCCCTTTTCAGATCGCGATGAGTTCGGGCGGTACCGGAACGCCCTCCGCTACGGCGACCGGTCCCTGGGCACGCTGATGCGCGGACTGCGTGCGCGGGGCCTCGATCAGAAAACGCTCTGGATTGTTCTCGGCGATCATGGCGAAGCCTTCGGTCAGCATGAAGGGAACTACGGCCATACGTTCCACATTTACGACGAGAACGTGCACGTGCCGTTTCTCGTCGCGGCGCCTGGCCTGCTCCCAGGGCAGATTCGCGGCCGGCGCATAGTCAGCTTGATCGACACCGCTCCAACCGTGCTCGATCTGGCTGGCCTGTCCACGCCCGGGATTTACCAGGGCCGATCGATGCTGGATCCCGAGCCGCGCATGGCGCTCTTCTTCGCCGACTATTCGCTCGGCATGCTCGGCCTGCGCGACGGCCCGATGAAATTCATCCACGAGCTCGATTCCGGCCGCTCGAGACTCTTCGATCTGGACGAGGACCCGCAGGAAACGACGGATCTCTCGAATCGCTACGCGCGGCAGGCAACCAGCTACGTTCAGCGCCTGCGAAGCTGGAGTGCCGCGCAAAAGCATCTGCTGAAGACCGCGCGGTAGCCACGAAACGCGAAAACACGAAGAAGAGAATCCGGCGGGCCGCGCGCCTAACAGCCCGCGGTGAAGGAGGAGTAGACTACGGCAGCCAAGGAGGGCTGCGATGAAACGCTCACTTTCGCGGCGCGGTTTCCTGCAAACCGCCGGAGCCGGTACAGTCACCATGTGGATTCCGAACCACGCGAGCGGCTACACGGCCGCCGACATGCGCGCGAAGGCTGCCGGGGGCTCCCTGATCGGGGTGTCGAAGTGGGAGCTCGATACGCCTGCCCTCTGCGTCGATCTCGACAAGATGGACCAGAACATGACGACGATGCGGAAGAAGCTGGCCGCGACGGGCGTCGCCAGCCGGCCGCACGCCAAGACGCACAAGTGTCCGGCGATTGCGAAGCTGCAGCTCGCCGCCGGCTCCATCGGCGTCTGCACGGCGAAGATCAGCGAAGCCGAAGCGCTCTTCGCCAACGGCGTCGAGAAGATCCTCATGACCACGTGCAACGTGTCGCCGGGCAAGATTCGCCGCGCGATGAAGATCCGGAAGGCGAACCGCTCCTTCGTCCAGGCGGTCGACAATCCCCGGAATGCGCAGGATCTCTCCGATGCCGCCAGGGAAGCCGGCATCGTCGCCGACGTGGTCGTCGACGTCGCCGTCGGAACGCGCTCGGGCGTCCCGCCGGACGAACGGGCGCTGGCGCTGGCCCAATTGCTCGACAAGCTGCCGGGTCTGAAATTGCGCGGGATGATCAGCTACGACGGGGGAGCGCAACACATCAAAGGGTTCAGGAAACGTGCAGAGGAGTCGCTGAAGCGGTACGAGCCTTCGCTGCGCACGTTCGAGGCGATGAAGCGGTCGGGGCTGAACACCGAGATCTTCAGCGGCGGCGGTACCGGCACGTACAACATCATGACGAAGGTTCCCGGGTTCACCGACCTCCAGGTCGGCAGCTACATCTTCATGGACTGCCAGTACCTCGAGATCGGCGGTGAAGAGAACGAGGATCTCTACACCGATTTCGCACCGTCGCTCACCGTGATGACGACGGTGTTGAACAATTACTTCCCGAACCGGCTCACGACCGACGCCGGGCAGAAGGCGCTGACCTTGAACCAGCCGGGTCCGATCGTGATTGGGGAGAAGGGGTTCAGATACAGCGCGGGGTCGGACGAATTCGGCTCGATCCAGTACGAGACCTCCAGCAAAGCGTACACGGTTGGTGAAAAGCTCGAGCTGATCGTGCCGCACTGCGACCCCGCAGTGAACGAGTACGACCAGATCTACGGGACGCGCAAGGATCGCGTCGAGGTCGTGTGGCCGATTTCGGCTCGCGGGCATTCGCAGTAGCGGGGGCGCTGCTGCTCGCGTTCACCGGGATCGCGGTCCACGCCGACGACTGGCCGCAGTTCCGCGGTCCAACGGGTCAGGGGCACTCCGCCGAGCGCGGCGTGCCGATCACGTGGAGCGAGTCGCAGAACGTGATCTGGAAGGCGCCCATCCCCGGCCGGGGATGGTCCTCACCGTCCGTCGCCGGCGGACGCGTCTGGGTGACGACGGCGATCACGGAGAAAGGCGCGTCGCTCCGCGCGATCGCCTTCGACGTCGAGAGCGGACGCGAAGCGCAGAACGTCGAAGTCTTCCACCTTCGGAGCGCTGACCTCACGAACCCCAAGAACAGCCACGCGTCTCCCACGCCCATCGTCGAAGGCGACCGGGTGTACGTTCACTTCGGCGCCGAGGGCACCGCCGCGCTCTCGACCTCCGGCGACATCATCTGGAAAACGCGCCTGCCGTACGAGTCGCAGCATGGGAACGGCGGATCGCCCGTGCTGTACGGAGACCTGCTGATTCTGAGCTGCGACGGGAGCGACGACGCGTTTGTCGTGGCCCTCGACAAGCGGACCGGGAAGGTCCGATGGAAAACGTCGCGGCGCCAGCCCGCGGATCAGGCGTACTCGACGCCGCTCGTGATTCGCGTCGGCGAACGGGACGAGCTCGTCAGCGTGGGCGCGTATCGCGCGGCCGCATACGATCCACAGACCGGCAGGGAGATCTGGCGCGTGAGCTACGCCGACGGCTTCTCGAACGTCCCGCGCCCCGTGTATGGCCACGGGCTGGTGTACATCGCGACCGGGTTTCAACAGCCGTCACTGCTGGCGGTGCGCGCGGACGGCGCGGGCGACGTCACGAAGACGCATATCGCCTGGACGCTGCGAAGGGGCGCGCCGCTGACGCCCTCGCCGCTGCTCGTCGGCGACGAGCTCTACCTCGTCTCCGACGGAGGGATTGCCTCGTGCCTCGACGCGAAGACCGGAGAGGCGCACTGGCTGCAACGGCTCGGTGGGGAGTATTCCGCATCGCCCGTGTTTGTCGACGGGCGGATCTACTTCCTGAGTGAAGGAGGGGTGGCGACGGTGATCGCGCCGGGGAGAGAGTTTCACCAGCTGGCGAGGAGCTCGCTCGACGGCGAGACGCTCGCCTCGATGGCCGTGTCCGGCGGGTCGATCTTCATTCGCACCGACAGCCACCTCTACCGCCTCGGCGTGCGCAGCGGTTCCCTACCGGCCTTCTAAGCCGGATCGCAGGTTCGAGAACCTGCCGGCCGCTCCCACCGACAGAGACCTTCAACTAGGGATGTGTCGGCATTGTGCGCTTTCCGTCCACGACCGGCGGAAAGTCCTTCACCTCGTCATACGCTTCAGTGATGAAGCGATCCTTGCTCTGCTGCGTGTCGCCCTGCGTTGTCTTGTCATAGGGCGCAGTCAGGTTCGCGGCCAGCACTTCCTTCAGCGCCTTGCCCTGTTTGCGCAGCGTGGTCACCCTGGTCAGGATGTCCACCAGCATGGCGCGATAGGCCAAGAGATCCTTCTTTTTGACCAGCGTGCCATGACCCGGGACGAGCGTCGTGTCGGGGGTGGCCACCTTTTCGATGAGGTCAACCGCATCGAGCATGCCCTTGATCGATCCGCCATTGGCCTGATCGGCGAAGGGATAGCCGAAATTGCGGTAGAAGTCTTCGATATAGATCACATCGGCCTTGCGGAACCGCACGATGGTGTCGCCGGCGGTGTGCGACGGCATCATCGGGATCAAGTCCACAGTTTCGCCGTTCATGTTGAAGGTCACGGCGGGCTGGGCCGGCGCGGCGGGGTTGTAGCTATAAATCCCCACCGGAACGCCGGCCATGTCGGGCGCCGGTGCCGGCTGGCCGTTGGCACGCGGCGGCGGACGCAGCATCTCTGCGCGCAGATTGTCCTGCGAGAAGATCAACGCCCCCTGCTTTGCGAAGAAGGCGTTGGCGCCGGTATGGTCGGAATGAATATGCGTGTTGACCACGACCTTGATCGGTGCGTCGGTGAACGACCGGACCGTTGCCAGTGTCTTTTCGGCCACCTGTCTGTTCTCGGTATCCACCATCAGGACGCCATCCGGTCCGAAGAGCGCCATCACCCGGCCACCGGACGCGTCGGGGTGTGCCGGATCAAGGCCTTCCGAACCATGCAGCACAAAGAGATTCGCCGACATCTTTGCCGTCACCATGATCGCAATCTTGTCCCAGGGCGTTTGGTAGCCCTGAGGAAACGTGTACGGGCCTTTTCCCGGTGCGATGACCGTGATGGGATATTCCGCCCGCTGCGACCAGGCCAACGCAGGAACAGCGGCGATCGCGACCACACTCAACAACAGCAACGTACGTTCTTTCATCATTCCGCTCCTTGTCGTGTCTCGTGATACACCAGTAGTGGCCAATTCCCCAAGCTGAATCTGCCGCTTCGTATTGCCCCAGGTGGACGCTTCGGGTTGTCGGCCATGGAGTCGGGATGTGGCGCGCGGGCAGGGACCGATGACGGAATCGCTATTCCGATCGAAGCGCGCGCCTCGGCGGAATTGACGCCGCGCGGCTGGCGGGGATCAGCGCGGCGACCAACGCACACCCCGGTCAGCGAGCCGGCAGCCACGGTTAGGGCGACTGGCTACGGCCGTACTGGTCTTTCATCACGCCGACACCGGCTCCGGCGGGCACGACCGTGATCACCTGCTTGGGCAGCAAACGCATCACTCTTTCGTGATACCCGCCATCTCGAGCGCCTTGCCGTTGTAGTACGACGTGCGGCCGCCGCGATGCTGGACGACGACCGGATGCTCCTTCGACACCTCGTCGAGGTCGTGCACGTTCAGCTCGCGCCTGTCCTGCACCTTGGTGTCGTCGAAGAAATAGCCTTCGACCCAGGAAGCCGGCGAGCCGTGGGTTCGTCGTGCGAGTCATGCGTGCTTCGGGACGCGGACGCTGGCCTGCTCGTTCCATCTCCACGCGGCCGGAGGGCGAACCTTTCAGACAAGCTCGATGTGTTCGGAAAAGGCAGACAGGAATGAGATAGTCTGAGCACTAACCGGTAGTCGTGAAGGTGTGGCCGTGGGTCCCTACGTCACTCTCAACGCCGTCCTGATCGGCTTCTTCGGGTTCGCGGCGATCTACCACTTCGTGCTGTGGTGGCAATCACGCCGCGACGCGATCCTCCTCATCTTCACGCTCCATTGCGCCCTCTGTGCCACCCTTGGCGCGTGTCTTCTCGTGCTGGTGACGGCCAGGACGCCGGCAGAGGGCCAACGGGCGCTGGACTTGCGTCTGGAGCTTGCGGCGCTGGCGCAGATCTCCCAGGTCTGGCTGCTGTCACTCATCTCGGGAGTGCGGGCGCGGTGGTACGTCTTGCTCATCACTGCGGTGTTTCTGACCGTGGCCGTCACGAATCTGGCAGTTCCGCTGAGCGGCAGCGTCACCGGCGTCGAGCGGATCTTCACATCGTGGGGTGAACAAATCTCGATCCTCAATCGTGATGCGCCCAGCCGGTGGTTGGGAATCGCGTACGCGTTGAACCTGTCGATCAACATCTTTGGCTTCGTCTGTGTGGCTCGCCTCTGGTCCAGTGACCGCATCGGCGGCGTTCTGGTGGCCCTGGCAACCGGTGCGGGCATCGTCTTCGCGGTGTGGGCGTTGCGGATCGACCTCTCGGGCTCGCGCCAGCCGTATGGCGGTGCCATTCACTACCCGCTGTGGGTGGTGCTGATTGCCCTGCAGATCGCTCGCGACTACCGCAGGCGCGGCGATCGGCTGGCGGCTGCCCAACAGCGGTTCCGCGCCATCTTCGACCAGACGTTCCAGTTCATCGGGCTCATGTCGGTGGACGGCACGCTGCTGGAGGTGAACCAGACCGCGCTGAGATTCGCGGGGATTCGGGCGGAGGACGTCATCGGCAAGCCGTTCTGGGAGACGGCGTGGTGGATGCACTCGGCTCTTCTTCAGGAGCAACTGCGGCAGGCCGTCTCCTCTGCGGCCGCGGGCGAGGTGGTCCGCTTCGAAGCCACGCACCGCGCCGCCGACGGTGGACTGCGCTTCGTGGATTTCTCCCTGAAACCGGTGCGCGACGACGGCGGCGCCGTCGTCCTGCTGATTCCGGAAGGGCGGGACGTGACCGAGCGGAAGCAGGCAGAGCAGGCGGTCGAAGAATCGCGGCAGCAACTGCAACGCCTGGCCGACGGCCTGCTGATCGCCAGAGAAGAGGAACGGACCACGATTGCCCGGGAGATTCACGACGTGCTCGGGCAGATCCTCACGGCGCTGAAGATGGACTCGGCGTGGATTGGCTCGCGAGTGCCCGGGGCGTCACCCGCGCTTCGCGCGAAACTGGCCACCATGTCGGCGCTGATCGACGACGCGGTCGCGACCGTTCGTCGCATCGCCACGGACCTCAGGCCGGGCATTCTCGACGATCTCGGGCTGGCCGCCGCCCTCGAGTGGCAGTCGCAGCAGTTCGAGCAGCGCACCGGCATTCATTGCAGCCTGCGCGCCAGCGTCGGCTACGCCGCGATCGATCCGCTCGTGTCGACCGCGATGTTCCGCATTTTTGATCCTCGAGGTGCATGACGACGGCGTCGGGATCTCCCGCGACGATGCATCCACAAGCCGATCGATTGGCCTGGTCGGCATGCGCGAGCGAGCGCAGCTCGCAGGGGGAACTTTCTCCATTTCCGCGGCCGGCGGCGGCACGACGGTCCGCGTGCAGATCCCGCAGCGCGAGGCGGTTGCCGTATGAGCCCGCCGTTACGGATCCTCGGGATCGACGACCATCCGACCCGTGCGTGTCACGAAGCGCGTGCCGAGGAGTCGAGATAATGCCGCACGTTCCAGGCGTCAGGACGGTTCGCAAACTGCTCGTTGGCCTCGTGATCGGACTCGCCTTCATCACAGTCTTCAGCGTCTTCGCCCTGATCTACCTCTTCCGACTCAACGCCGTGGTCCGCCATGTGGCCTTCGATCCCGTGCCGGGCTCGGCGGCCATCGCCAGCGTGGCCAAGGATTTCAACCAGTACCGCGTGCTCGAAGCCATGGGCCGGAGGGCAGCGGAGTCGTGGGGCATGTCGCTCACCCGGAAGGCCGCCGATATCGAGCGGGACCTGAAAGCTTACGACGCCACCATCACGCAGCGTGACGACCGCCGTCGTTTTACCGAATTGGTCGCGTTGTGGTCGAGCTACCGCGGCCTGCAGGGCGAAACGGCCGCTCGGAGCGAACCGGCGCCTCCCGCCGAGATGGCGCTCATGCCTGCGCGGCAGGAGAGGGCATCCGAGGAGATCAACGCGCTGTTGACGACCATGATCGATTGGAATCGGCTCGAAGGCGTTCGCTCCATCGCGTCGGCTGATTCGGCAACGCGAGGCGCTTCGACGACCGTGCTCTCCATGCTCGTCGCGGCGCTCATCTTGTCCGCCCTGGCGCTCCACTACAACCGGACGGTCGAGCGGCCGATGAACGCCCTGGCTGAGACCGCGCGGTCGGTCGCGCTCGGGAATCTTGACGTCAGGGCGACGGTGGAAGGCCCCTTGGAGGTCGCTCTGGTCGCGCATGAGCTCAATGAAATGCTGGAGGCTCGCGCTCGGGCCGATACGAATGCCCGTACGCTCAACGCGGCCCTCGAAGAGTCGCGGCAGCAGTTGCAACAACTGACCGCCGGTCTGCTGCAAGTCCGGGAAGAAGAACGCACCAAAGTCGCCCGCGAGATTCACGATGAGCTCGGGCAGACGCTCACGGCCTTCAAGATGGATGTGGGATGGATCAGCCGCCGCCTGACCGACGACGCGCCGGCGACGCGCGCGAAGCTGGTCTCGATGGTAACGCTCATCGACGACGCGGTTGCCGCGGTCCGCCGCATGGCCGCCGATCTGAGGCCGGGGATCCTGGACGATCTCGGACTGGCGGCCGCCCTCGAGTGGCAAGGGCAGCAGTTCGAACAGCGCACGCACATTCGCTGCGCCCTGCGCGTCAGTGTCGACGATGCGCTCGATCCACTCGTGGCGACCGCCATGTTCCGCATTTGTCAGGAGTCGCTCGACAACGTGGCGCGGCACAGCCGCGCCTCGTGCGTGACGGTGACGCTCGATCGCTGCGATACCGACCTCGTCCTCGAGGTGCGGGACGATGGCGTCGGGATCTCACCCACGGACGCGACGAGCACCCGATCGATAGGCCTGGCCGCCATGCGCGAGCGGGCGCAGCTGGTGGGCGGCGGCCTCTTCATCTCAGGCACTGCCGGCGTGGGCACGACGGTCCGCGTTCAGATCCCACGCCGTGAAACGGTGAGCACGTGAGCGGGCGGCTCCGGATTCTCATTGTCGACGATCATCCGATCGTCCGGCAGGGGATTCGGCAAACCCTCGGGGACGCCGCCGACGTGGGTGAGCTCGGCGAGGCGGCGACCGCTCAGCAGGCCCTGGACCTCGTCCGGCAACAGGACTGGGACGCGGTCGTGCTCGATATCGGGCTGCCTGGCCGCGGCGGGCTCGACGTCCTCAAAGACATCAAGCAGGAACGGCCCCGCCTTCCGGTGCTGATCCTCAGCATGCACGCCGAAGATCAATACGCCGTGCGCGCCATACGGGCAGGCGCGGGAGGCTATCTCACGAAGGAAGCCGCCGCAGACAAGCTCCTCGACGCGATTCGCAGGATCACGACGGGCGGCCGGTTCATCAGCCCGGATCTCGCCGACCTTCTTGCGACCGAGCTGGCCGCGGGCGCGGGCGGTCCTCCGCACGCGTCGCTCTCGGATCGGGAGTTCGAGGTGCTGCGCCTCATCGGGTCGGGACTGACCGTCGGCGACATCGCGGACCGGTTCGCCCTGAGCGTCAAGACCGTCAGTACGTACCGCACACGGATTCTCGAAAAGATGCGGATGAAGAACAACGCCGAGCTGATGCAGTACGTCCTCACCAATCGGTTGCTGGACTGATCGGCATCTGCCCATCCGGCCGTGCCCGGGCATTTCGCCCGTAGGACAAAACCCGACTCGCGAAAGAGCGCTGCGCTGATTCTCCAGCTCTCCCCTGCCCGTTACGCTCGTGGGTCTGGGAGGCCCGCCGTGAACGTTCTGATTGTCGACGATTCCCCCGCGATCAGTGTCCGCCTCGAAGAGATGCTCCTGGCGCTCCCGGGCGTCGGGCGTGTCACTGTGGTGGCCCGCGCGTCCGACGTCTGGCGCACCATCCAGATGGTGCCGCCGGACCTGGTGGTCGTTGACATCGACATGCACTCCGGCTCGGGGATCGGCGTGCTCCAGACGCTGCGATCGGCGCCCAAGCAGGCCACGACGATCGTGCTCACGAACGACCCGACCGCGCAGTTCCGGGATCGCTGCCTTCAGGCTGGCGCTGATTTCTTTTTTGACAAATCGGCCGAGTTCGAGCGCGCGGTCGACGTCGTGGCCGGCTTCGCGTGGGGCCGCGCCGCGCCCGGCAGTCACCTGCCGCCGTGTTGGGCCTGCTTCGAACGATTACCGATCCCGGCGTGGATGTTCGACGTCGATACGCTCGCGTTCAAAGCGGTGAACGACGCCGCCGTACGCCGCTATGGGTATGCCCGCGAAGAATTCCTGGCGATGACCGTCACGGACATCTGTTCGCCATTCGATGCGTCCGACCTGACGGACCGTATCCGGCGGCGGCGAACCGGCGAGATGGCTCGAGCGCTTGGCGCGGGACAGCATCACGCCAAAGACGGCTCGATCATCCACGTCGAGATCGCCGTGACGCCGTTCGATCGGCCGGGCCAGCGACTGGATCTCGTGCTGGCACACGACGTCGGCGACCGGATACGCACCGGGGAGGCCCTGCGGGCGAGCGAGGCTCGTTACCGTGAGCTCTTCGACAGCGCGACCGACGCCATTTTCACGACCGACCTCGACCTGAATTTCACAGCGCTCAACCGCGCCGCGGAAGCCCTCACCGGGTACACGAACGAGCAGGCGAAAGGGCTCAACATCGCATCCATCGTCACGCCCGAGACGCTCGAACAGGCGCAAGGCACGCTGAGTGACCAATGGGGAGGCAGAGTCCAATCGATGTTCGAAACCGAGATTCTGGCGCGCGACGGCCGGCGCGTGCCCATCGAGGTCATCGCCCGCCTCGTGTCGCGAGAGGGCAAGCCGATCGGCATCCAGGGAACCGCTCGCGACATCAGCGATCGGAAACGGCTCGAACAACAGCTGCTGCAGGCACACAAAATGGAAGCCGTCGGCCGTCTGGCCGGCGGCATCGCCCACGACTTCAACAACCTGCTCACCGTCATCGTCGGGGTCAGCCAGGACATGATCGAACGTCTGCCATCGGACGATCCGACGCGCGCCGACGCCGTCCAGATCTTCAACGCCGGCGGTTATGCGGTCGACTTGACGCGTCAGCTCCTCGCATTCAGCCGCAAACAGATCCTCGCGCCCAAGGTCCTCGATCTCAACGCCGTCACCGGCCAGCTGGCTCCTGTGCTCCGCAGGCTCATCGGTGCGGACGTCGAGCTCGTCATCCGCGCCGCTCAGGATCTGGGTGCCGTGAAGGCCGATCCCGGTCAGCTCGAACAGGTGATTGTGAACCTCGTCGTCAACGCCCGCGACGCCATGCCTCAGGGCGGGACGCTGACCGTCGAGACCTCGACCGCCGTCCTCGACGCGAGCGCCGCCGAACGGCCCGGACTCGTGCGGGGGCACTACGTCTTGCTGGCGATCTCCGACACGGGCAGCGGCATGGACGCGCTCACGAAAGCGCAGATCTTCGAGCCGTTCTTCACGACCAAGGAAGCCGGCAAAGGCACGGGGCTGGGCCTGTGCACGGTGTACGGCATCGTCAAACAGAGCGGCGGGTACATTTTCGTGGACAGCGAACCTGGCCAGGGTACGACGTTCCGGCTCTATTTCCCGCGCCGCCCCGCCAGTGAGATCGAGCCCGCGCGCAACGTGCCGCCTCGCGGTCATGAAGAGGGCGGCACGGAGTCGATTCTGCTCGTGGACGACGACCGTGGCGTCCGCGATTTCGCCAATCGCGTCCTCGTGGCGCGCGGATACGCGGTGTTGTCCGCCTCGTCGACAGTCGAAGCCCTGCAACTCTGCGACGGCCATCCCGGCCGCATCGATCTGCTGCTCACCGACGTCGTGATGCCCGGCATGAGCGGCCCCGGGCTCGCCGAGGCCCTGCGCGGCCGGTATCCCGGCATCAAGGTCGTCTACACCTCCGGCTACACGACCGACGCAATCGACCAAGGCGTGCTCGATCCGCAGGTGGCGTTCATTGCCAAGCCGTTCAAGGCGCGGGAGCTCACATCGAAGATCCGCGAAGTCCTGGATGCGAATAAACCGCCATTTCTCGACAGGCTCTGACACCGGCGCCAGGGCGCGCAAACACCATGACCATCCATGTGCAGCTGGCGGTATACTCGTCGTCCTCAAAGGGTAGAACCGGGTTCAAGAACGTGTAGGGCGACCCTTTTAGGGTCGCCGTTTGGCGGGGCTGAAAGCCTCGCCTACGGTTTTGAAACCGGCTGTAGAGTTCAGACAGTCCAGTTGCAAAAGGAGGCTATCGTGAAACGGTCTATGGTCGTTTTGGCGGTCATGCTGCTGGGCGTCGGCGTCTATGCCCAGCGCGGAGGCGGACGGGGAGGGGGACCGAGCCCGGAACAGCGGGCGGCGCTCGCCAAGCAGGAAGAGCTCGAGAAAGCCACACCGCGGCTTCAGGTCACCGAGGAGGTGCTGAATCTGGTTGTGCCAGGCCACACGATCGGCGAAGCCGTGGGTGTCGCCAAGGATTCCAAGGGTCACCTCTACGTGTTCACCCGGAGCGGCAACGCAGGTCCCGCGAAAGGCGCCACCTCCTCGCAGCTGTTCGAGTTCGATCAGAACCTCAAGTTGGCGCGAACATGATCGTCAAGTTCAACCCGCAGGGTCAGGTGGCGATGGTGCTCGGGAGAAAGACGGAAGCCATCGACTACCTCGAGCGCTTCACCGAACGCGGCGAGAAAGAGAGAGAAGAGGACCGCTACCCTGTCGGCAACCCCGGCACGTTCAATCGGCCCACCGACGTCACCTGGGATACGCAGGGCAACATTTTCGTGAGCGACGGCTACAACAACTCACGCGTCGCGAAGATGACGAAGGACGGCAGATGGGTGAAAGCGCTCGGCACGAGAGGCGCCGGCCCGAACCAGTTCAACACGCCGCATGCCATCACGGCAGATGCCAAAGGCAACATCTACGTGGCCGACCGCGGCAACCGCCGTATCCAGGTGTTCGATCCCGATCTGAACCCGGTCAAGATCATCGCCAACGTGGGCGCGCCGTGGAGCGTCTGCATGACGCCGGGACCGACGCAGTATCTGTTCAGCGGCGACGGAAACGGAAAGATCTACAAGGTGGATCTGAACGGCAATCTCGTCGGCTGGGCGCAGACCAGCGA
>QHWJ01000105.1 GCA_003222535.1 Acidobacteriota bacterium
TCTTGGCCTGTCCTTCTCGTTCCCCCTCAGTGCCCGAGGGGTCCAATGGCCCATTGGGTGCTTCAATCGCCCGTGGACCACATGGAGCTTCGATGACGCGCTGAAGCAGATCAAAGCGGCGGGCTACCACACCACGGGCCTCCTCACCCGCACGAAGGACGAGCCGTTCATCGGGGCGGACGCGGCGCCGGATTACCTCGCCAGGCTGAAACAGCGGATCGCCGGCAGCGGGCTGAAGGCCAACATGGGCGCGCTGCGCTCGCGGCACGACATTCCGCTCGACGATTCGATCAGGGAAGTCCGGAAGCAGATCGAGAATGCCGGTACGCTCGCGCTCACCTCCCTGCTCACGTTCGGCGTCGACAAGCCGGAAGAGTACGAGCACTACTACAAGGTGATGAGCGATGCGGCGGCCTGCGCCGGGGAGCGCCGGATCAAGCTGGTGATGAAACCGCACGGCGGCAGCAGCGGCGCCTCCGCCGAAATCGCGGCGGCCATGAAAGCGGTCCGGCATCCCAACTTCAAGATCTGGTATGACGCAGGCAACATCATTTACTACACGGGTAAAAACCCCATTGAGGAGCTGAAACCCATCGCTCAGCACGTCACCGGCTTCTGCGCGAAGGACTGCGGGGCGGTCAAAGGCGACGTGATGATTCAGTTCGGCACGGGGAAGGTGGACTTTGCGGCCGTCTTCGGCACCTTGAAAGCCGCCGGGTTCGACGGACCGATCATGGTCGAGTGCTGCAAGGTCGGCCTGACGGCGGCAGAGACCATGGCGAACGCGCGCGCGAATCGCGTGTTCCTCGAAACGATCCTGGCGCGGCTGTAAAGATGTCCGGCCTCATTCTTCGGTGCAGGCTCGCGACGGGGCGGGCGTTCACCGCGACGCCTCGAGATCGATCACCGCGTACGTCGTGATTCGAGGAACAGAGAATTCAGTGGCTCCGCCCGCAACCACCTGGTCCTCGAGCGACAGGCGTCCCACGCCTGCGACATGGGCTTCCCCACCGCCATAGATGCCGCGCAGCCGGATGCGCAGCCCCTCGATCTCGCGCCCGCCATAGTTGATCAGGTGCAGCCTCGCCCGCCCGGCATCGCCCGTGAGACGGCAGATGACGACCTCGCTCCCGTAGACTCGCAGCGTTCGCCGCTCATCGGTGAGCTGACCACGGATCTTGAGGGCGAAGCCGCTCGGATCGGCGGCGTCTTCGCGCGGGTACTCGGGAGTCCCGATCCTGATATTGAGAGGAAATCGCGGGGACGGCGCCTGGACCGCCTGGAACAGGAGGTTACGCCGGGCGAGCAGATTCATCACCTCGCCCGTGAGGCCCGATCCATCGTCGACAATCGCAACGTCCGACACGGTCGGGAGATCGACGGCCGGCAGCGCCGCCAGGAACGTCAGCATCCGACCGAGGGTTCCGAGGTCCACAGGATCGATCTTGAGGACCGCGTCCGCACCATACGCAAAGGCCTCCGCCGCCGCGAGCGCCGCCTTTCCCGCCGGAACGTCGTAGACGTATTTCGTTCCTGGATGTCTCGTGACGCGCCAGCCGCTTGCAACAATCCACGGGCTGCGCGTCGGCGACGCGAGCCCTGCACGCGGCGCAATGCCAGGCGATGGGAGCGCTTCGCGCGAGGCAAGCTCCGCCTCGCTGAGCGGGGTCACCGTGAAACCGGCGGCACGCCAGGCATCGGCCCGCTCGGGCGCCACGCAGAGCTGCTCGATCGCGGCCGCCGCGAGCGTCGCGCGAGTCTCCGTGCCCTGCATCCAGTAAACACACGGCAGGGAGACGACGAGCGGCAGGAGCACCGTCATACCGTGATGTCCTGCACCTTGATCCGTCCTCGATCGTACACACCGAGGCCGAGCGTCGATGCGTACTCCACGTGGCCCGGCTCGCGGATGATGATGTTGACGTTGGGATCGGCATCGCGCGCCCGCGTGTCGTCGATCTTCAGAGAGCCCGGCGAGCGATCCCAGATCGAGATCACGCCATGCGCGCGCCGCTGCTCCTCGATGATGTCGAGCAGCAGCCGATCGATCGCGACCGGATCGGTGCCAAACAGGATTCGGCGGGGGTAGAACACGTAACGCGTCGTCCTCGCGAAGGGCCCGCCATGCCACACCCCGCGCAGCCCGTCCATGATCTGCAGCACCGTCCTGGATCGCAGGGGCTCGACGGCTGCCAGCGTGCCGACAACCGAATAGGTGTGGGACTTGCCCCGCTGGTGTGTGCGCGCCACGTTGGAGAAGCTGCCGTACGCGATGTTCTTCAAGCACCCCGTCACTCCGGTTGCGCCGTGGTCCTTCATGTTCGGGATGTTGATGATCTTTGTCAGACGCCGTGACACGAGCCGCATCATGTTCGAGCGTGTGTCCTCTTCCCCGAAGAGATCCGCCTCGAGGTACGTGGCGGGATCGTAGCCGCTGTTGTCGACGTTCCGGTTGGCGCGTTCGGCCGCGACGATCTGCACGCCTTGCGGCAGACGTGGCGCGTAGTTCACCTCGTCGAGCTGATTCTGGAATCGCTCGTAGACGTAGATCTGCGACACCGGCACGCCAATTCCCGTCAACTGGCGGACGGCCTCCGCCACGATCTCGTACGCCGAGACGCAGAACGGATAGCCGCCACAGTTCACCTTGATGCCGACGACGTCCGAGGGCTCGAAGAAACGGCGCCAGGCGCCTGACGTCGTGCTGGCGCCGGTCAGCGAGCGCATGCCCCGCGCCATCATCTCGCGCACGACCTCGTCGTCGGCCCGGCCCGTCGCCGTGTCCACGCACCTGTCCGAGCTCACCGATGCGACGCGGCCTGGATAAGGACCGGGCATTCCGGGAGTCGCCGCGGGCGCGTAGCTGGATACGACACGGAGGGCCGGTAATCCCGAGAGATTCTGAGACGTTCCGGCCAGCGGCGCCCGGCTTCGCTGCTTCGCGGTTCGGTCGAGGCTCGCCGTCGCCCCGTCCGCCTTCGCGCGAAGCGCTTTGGCGAGACCTCGACGAAGCTCGAAGAGCGGAGTCGGGGCGCAGCCCGCCGCGGTGAGCAGTCGAACGAACGATCTGCGATGCATGGGCACGCCTCCGAAGGTCGTTTCGCGAGAAGCGCCTGATCCTAGCACTTCCAACTCGCGTCTCCCTTGACTCGCGACTCCAGCTGCGCCATGGTTACGCCAAATTGACGGAGGAACCATGAGAACCCCGCGGCTTGTGCTGTCGAACGCGCTCCTGCTCCTTTGCATCGCCCTCCTGATTCCAGTCAGCGCCTTTGCCCAGACCGGCGCCGCGTCGCTGACCGGCATCATCAGCGATCAAAGCGGTGCGAAGGTCCCGGGCACGACGGTGACCGCCACCAACCAGGCGACCAATGTGACGTACACGGCGGTGTCGAACGAGGCCGGCAACTACAGCATCACGTCGGTGCCGGTCGGTTCATACGTGCTGAAAGCTGAGCTGTCAGGCTTCAAGACGGCAACGACCAATACAATTCAAGTCGAGGCGAAGGCCACCGTGCGGCTCGATTTCGACCTGCAGCTCGGTGCGATCGAGGAGACCGTCCTGGTCGCCGGCCAGTCGCCTCTTCTGCAGACCGAGTCGGTGACGGTCGGTGAAGTGATCTCGGGCACGACGGTCGTGGGGCTGCCGCTGAACGGGCGCAACACGGGGCAGTTGTCGCTGCTGCTGCCTGGCGTGGTGAGCGTGAACCCGGGATCGTTCACCGCCGTTCGCAACTTCGGCGGCGGGCGGCCGTACGTGAACGGGAACCGCGAGCAGACGAACAACTACATCGTCGACGGCGTCGACATGAACGAGTCGATCGACAACCTCGTGGCCTATCAGCCCAGCCCCGACGCGCTCGCCGAGATCAGCGTCGAGACGAACAACTACGCCGCGGACACGGGGAACGTCGCAGGCGCCGTGATCAGCAACGTCACCAAGTCCGGCTCGAACCTCGTCCGGGGCAACGTCTTCGAGTTCTACCGCAACAGCGACTTCGACGCGAACACGTGGGACAACAACCGGTCCAACGCGCCGAAAGCGCAGCGGACGCAGCACATCTTCGGTGGTACGCTGGGCGGCCCGCTGAAGAAGGACAAATGGTTTATCTTCGGCGACTACCAGGGCACCAGGTTCAACTCGCCGGGATCCGAGACGATCTCGGTGGCGCCGGCTGAATGGCGTCGCGGCGATCTGTCGGGCGTGAGCGCCGTCATTCGCGACCCGCTCACCGGACAGGCGTTCCCGGGCAACCAGATACCCACCGGCCGGATCAGCCCGGCCGCTCGTGCACTCCTCGGCAACACGTCGCTCTACCCTCTCCCGAATCGGACCGTCAGCGGCGGTGTCAGCGGCAATTTCGTCGGCGACGCGCTGACGACGACGCACGCCCATCAGGGCGATGTGCGCGTCGACTGGAACGCCACGACCAGGGACAAGGTGTTCGGACGCGTCTCGGTCTCCGAATACGAGTCGAGCAACGACAAGCGGCCCTCGGCGCTGCTGCTCGGCAGCCTGACCGACTCGCCGTTCCGCAACGTCGCGTTCAACTGGAATCGTATCTTCAATGCGTCCCTCGTCAACGAGGTCCTGGTCGGCTTCAATCAGATCACGATCGTGACCAGGGCGCTCGACTGGAGCGGCATCGGGGACGCGAACGCGACGTTCGGGATTGCCGGCGGTCAGCCGATTCCCGGCCTCAGCCAGCTCACATTGAACGCGGGCCTCACGACAATCGGGGCCGTCGCGGCCGACACCGACACGCTCGACAGAACGTATCAGTTCAACGACAAGGTCACGTGGCTGAAGGGCAACCATGCGCTCAAGATCGGCGGCCAGCTCCTTCACTACGCGCAGCGCCGCTTCTACGCCGGCAACAACGGCTTGCTCGGAACGTTCACCTACGGCGGCGCGTTCACCGGATTCCCGTTCTCGGATTTCCTGCTCGATCAAGTGGCGTCGAAGGGACGCGGCAGCGCGGCGCAACCCTGGACGCACCTTCACAACCGGACCGCGCTCTTCGTTCAGGACGACTTCAAAGTGACGCAGGTGCTCACGCTCAATCTCGGACTACGTTGGGCGTACACGCAGCCGGTCGTCGAGGAGGACAACCGCCAGGGGAATTTCAGCCTGACAACTGGTCAGGAGGTCATCGCGGCCGACGGCGATCGACAGTCGCGTGCGCTCTACCAGCCGTACTACAAAGGTTTCGAGCCGCGGCTCGGCCTCGCGTGGCGGCCCGACGATCGCTGGGTGCTGCGCGGCGGCTACGGCATCTCTCAGTACATGGAGGGAACGGGCGCCAACCTTCGTTTGCCGCTCAACCCCCCGTTCTTCTTCGAATCCGCAGCCACCTACGATGCGACGACTGGCGGTGGCAGCCTCGCGTCCGGGTTCGCGGACCTGCGGCCGCTCGACCAGCAATCAGGGCAGGTGCGCGCGTGGGATCCGAACTTGCGACCGCAGTTCACGCAGCAGTGGAACGTGTTCGGCGAGTACCTCGTGCGGCCGTCCATCACGGCGAACGTGGGATACGTGGGCCATCGCGCCACGCACCTCGTGACGCCGGTCGAGGGCAACCAGCCGCTGCCCGGCACCGGCGATCCATCGACGTGGACGCCGCTGCAGAATCGGCGCCCGCTCTTCGCCACCGCGCCGCTCATTACCAATATCTCCACGACGGCGTCGCGCGGCAGAAGCGATTACAAGGGGCTGCAGGCCAGCATGCGCCAGCGGGCGACCCACGGTCTCGAGTACCTCGCCTCGTACACGCTGGGCAAGGCGAACGCGAACCAGCTCGGCTATTACGGGTCGGGCGGTTTCACGGCAGCAGAAGGGACGTACTGGATGAATGCGTACGATCCCGAATTGAATTACGGCCCTGCGTTCTTCGATGTGCGCCACAATTTCGTGCTCTCGGCTAGCTTCGCGCTGCCGTACGGACGAGACACCCAGGGGGCGAGCCTGGCGAACGCGGTCCTCGGTGGCTGGATGGTGGGCGGCATTTTCCAGGCACGGAGCGGATTCCCGATCACGATTCTCGATGGACGAGGCTCGTCGCTCCAGGCGGTGCGCGGAGGCGAACGGCCGAACTGCATCGGCGATCCGGTTCCCGCCAATCAGACGCTTGACCGCTGGCTGGACATCAACGCGTTCGCGCGTGCGGCGGCCGGCACATGGGGCAACTGCGGCGTCGGCATCGCTCGGGCACCCGGCTATCAGAATCTGGACCTGACGTTCTCGAAGCGATTCGCGGCCGGCGGCCCACGCTACGCTGAGATCCGCGCAGAGATGTTCAACGTGACCAACAGGTCGAACTTCCGCGCGCCCGCGCGAGACATCAACTCGCCGAACACCTTCGGTCAGATCACGAGCACGCTCAGCACGGCGACGGTCAGCACGGCGCGGCAGGGGGAGCTGGTTCTGAAATTCTTCTTCTAACGCTACGCTGGAGAGGGGGACGGGATGTTGCGTCGAGTCATATTGTCCCTGCCTTGTGTCTTGCTCCTCACGGCCAGCGCGTCGGCGCAGCTGGCTTCTCAAACGGCGCTCGTCGGCACAGTGACTGACGCCGATGGCCTCGGCGTACCCGGAGCACAGGTCGTCGCGGTGAACGCCGGCACGCGGGATACCTACGAAGCGGCCACGAACTCCGACGGGTACTACAACATCCAGTTCGTTCGCACCGGCACCTACGAGATCACTGTCACTTTGAGCGGCTTCCAGACGTCCAAGGTCAGCGGCGTCGAAGTCGCCAACAACCAGGTGGTGCGCACCAACGTCGTCGTGAAGGTCGGCCAGTTGAACGAATCGATTACCGTCGTCGCCGCCGCGCCGGTGCTCGACACGGACAGCGCCAGGATCTCGGAAACGATCGGCCAACGCGCGGTGAGCGATCTGCCTCTGAACGGGCGCAATGTCTGGAGCCTGGCGAGCACCACGCCAGGCGTCGTGGCGGCCCCGACGAGCGATATCGGCCTCAGTTTCAGAGGAGCGGGCCAACGCGAAATCCAGAACAGCCTGTCGCTGGACGGCATCAACTCCTCCTCCAATCTGCTGGCGGCGACCAGCATGCGTCCGATCGCGGACGCGGTGACGGAGATTCAGGTCCAGACCGGCAGCACCTCGGCGGAGTACGGCTCCTACCTCGGCGTCCACATCAACGTCGTGACCAAGAGCGGCACCAACAACGCGCACGGATCGATCTCCGAGTACTTCCAGAACGATGCCCTCGACGCCCGCGGCTATTTCGAGAACCCGGCCAACCCGAAGAATCCGCGGCGCCGCAACCAGTTCGGGGCGCAGATGGACGGTCCCGTGATGATCCCCAAGCTCTACGACGGCCACAACAAGACCTTCTTCATGGGCGCGTACGAAGGGATTCGCGCGAACGGGCTGACCGCCGGCTTCATCTCGGTTCCGACGACGCTGATGCGCCAGGGGAACTTTTCCGAAATCAGCACCGCCATCAGGAACCCCGTCACGGGCCAGCCGTTTCCAGGCAACATCATTCCCAGGTCGGAGCTGTCCCCTGTCGCGCTGAAGCTTCTCGAGTCCTACCCGGCGACGAACCAGCCGGGGATAACGTCCAACGTGCAGACCAACGCTGCCACGGCCGACAACATCGACCAGGTCCTCACACGCGTCGACCAGAACATCGGCAACAAGATAAGGCTGTACTTCCGCTATAACTGGCACGACAGTTACACCACCAACATCGGGAACCCTCCGGCGGCCATTCCGATCCAGGTGATCACGCAGCCCCGCGTGAACAAGAACTCGCTGTTTGCCTACACACACACGCTGCGGCCGAACCTGTACAACGACTTCCGGATCGGGTACCACCGCATCGACTTCGACACGTTGAATTACTTCTCCGTGAACGGCGTCACTTCGGCCGGCGTGGATCTCGGCATTCCCGGCTTCAACGGTGACGTCAGATATAACAACCCAGGCATACCAACTATCAACATCAGCAACTTCACCGGCCTGGGGACGGCGGGTGCGAACTGGTACCAGTTCGACACGACATTTCAGATGTCGAACGTCATGGCTTATAACCGCGGATCGCACAACGTGCGGGCCGGCTTCGATCTCCGGCGCATGGCGACCGGACGCCGCGCGGCGAACGATCCCCGCGGACGCTTCGACTTCACCGGCGACATCACCGGTTACCCGGTTGCCGACTTCATGCTCGGGCTACCACGAACGGTGATTACGCCCACGGACCAACTCCAGGGTCACGTCGGCGGCTGGCGCAACGGGTTCTTCGTCAACGACGTCTGGCAGCCCTCGCGAAACTTCACGCTGAGCCTGGGGCTGCGTTACGAGCTGAATACGCCGGTCCAGACCTACGCCGGATTCGCCTCGATGCTGGCTGAAGACGAGGAGACCATCATTCCAGCGAGTTTCCCCGCCCAGGGTTTCAAGTTCCACGAGCCGAATTACAAGGACATTGCGCCGCGCCTGGGTGCGACCTATCGGCTCGGCGAGAAGACCGTGATGCGCGCAGGCTTCGGGATCTACTACAACCCGAACCAGATGAACTCGTTCACGTTCCTGACCAACAACCCTCCGCTGGCGGCCGTGTCAACGTTCACCTCGGATCCGGTCAACCCCACGCTGTCGTTCGCGAGCCCGTTGGGCGTCGTGGGCCCGGGCCCCGCACCCGACGTCATCTCGCCCACGCGGCATCTTCCCAACGCGCGCAAGGACCAGTGGAGCTTCGACCTCCAACGCGAGCTCTGGGCGGGGACCGCGCTGGACTTGCAGTACGTCGGCTCCAACACCAGCCATCTGGATCGAAGCTTCTTCAACAATACGCCGCAGCCCGGTCCGGGACCTGTGGATCCTCGACGGCCGAGCCAGCGCTTCCGGAGCCGCCGGATCATTCAGAACGATTTGATTGCCGATTACGACGGCGTCAGCGTCATCCTCCGCAAGCGCATGAGCCACGGCCTGCAGGCTGATGCGCACTACACATGGTCGCGCACGCGCGACATGGCGACGCACTCCAACGGCGGCGGCCAGACGATGAACAACTACGACATCGGGGCGGACTATGGTCCTGCGAACTGGGACATTCCGCACCGGTTCGTGGCGAGCTACATCTACGATGTACCGTTCTTCAAGACGTCGTCGCAGCCGGTCCTGAAGTATGTCGTGGCCGGCTGGCAGATCGGCGGGGTGACCACGATTCAGAGCGGCACGCCTGTCAACGTCACGACCAACCCGACGACCCTCGAGCTGATCAATTGCTATGACGCATCCGCATTCGCGCTCCAGCCGCAGTTCACCTTCGGCGACGCGCCGCGCAACGTGCTCAGAGGCCCGAAGTTCGCCGCCACCGATCTGTCGCTGATGAAGAACGTCCCGCTCGGCGGCAACGTGCAGTTCCAGATCCGCGCGGAGATCTTCAACGCGTTCAACACGGTCAACTACACCATCCCTAATGGCGTGACCGTATTCGGTTCGGCGGCGTTTGGTCGCATCAGCTCCGCCATGAGCATGAGGCAGATGCAGCTGGGAGCGAAGTTGATCTTCTGAAGGGGGAAACTGTCTATGGAAACTTGCGCCGCCTGAGGAGCCGGCTGTGAAGTACCTATCATTGTCCGACCGACCTTTGACCTACCTGACCCACCTGACGTACTCGACCTACGCGACCCTGCGCGACCTACCCGACCTACCCGACCTATCCGACCTACTCGACCCAATTGCAGGAGCTCTCAATGAACAAGACGAATCGACGCAGTTTCATCCGGCGCGGAGCGACCGCGGCGGCAGCCGTGACCGCAGCCACGATTCCGACGGCCGCCGCCGCACAGGCCGAGAAGCCGGTCAAGAAAGTCCATTACCGGAACGGCCGCAAGCCGGACAAGCCACCGCTGTTCAATGGCACGGTGTCCTACGGCAACCTCCTGTTCATCGCCGGCGTCGGCTATCACTCTGAAGGCGACATCAAGGTGCACACGAAAGCGGTGCTGGATCAGATCCAGCAGCAGCTCGAAAGCGCGGGATCGTCGATGGAGAAAGTCCTCAAGTGCAACGTTTACTTGAACGACCTGAAGGACTTCGCCGGCATGAACGAGATGTTCCAGGGGCGCTTCGGCGCCGAGCCGCCTGTGCGGACCACGATTGCAGCGGCCGGCGGCATTCCCGGCAACTCGCTGGTCGAGATCGACGTGATCGCGGTGATCTGACACAAAAATGCAACCACGAAGACACGAAGACACGAAAAAGAGCACGTTCAAGCCTGCCGACGGCCGCCGGGCAGGCCTTAACTAAACTAAAGGGCTGCGCTACGTCCTATGCGCGTTCGCAGAACAGAGGGCACCATATGCTGCAGTCATTCAAGACCCAGTGGAAACGCGGCGCTGAAACCCTGAGCCGCCGCGAGTTGTTTCGGCGATCGGCTCTGCTGACGCTGCCGGCTCTCTTCCGTGGAAGCACGGCCGCGGCCGCGCTGCCGGCGGCTGCTCCTGCGGCTGCCGACGGACTTCGCGTCGGCGAGACCATCTATCAGTCCATCGGCGTGCGGCCGCTCATCAACGCTCGCGGCACGTTCACCATCATCAGCGGCTCGCGTATGCTGCCGGAGGTGCGGGCGGCGATCGACGCCGCCGCGCAGCACCATGTGCACCTGGACGAGCTCATGGCGGCGATTGGCGCACGTCTGGCGGAGCTGACGAAAGCGGAATGGGGAATGGTGTCGTCGGGATGCGCCGCCGCCCTGACGCATGCGACCGCCGCGTGCGTGGCGGGCGGAAACCCCGATCTTCACGTGCGGATGCCCAATCTGACCGGGTTTCCGAAGGACGAAGTCATCATTCCAAAGCACTCGCGCAACGTGTACGACGCAGCCGTCCGCGCGGTCGGCGTGCACGTCGTCGAGGTGGGTACCGGTGAGGAGCTCGAAGCCGCCTTTGGTCCGCGAACTGCAATGGTCTACATCCTCGCGGGCCCCGAAGCCGATAAGGGGCCGCTCAGCACGCGAGCGGTCGCGCAGTTGGCGAATCAGAAGCACGTTCCGGTGCTCGTCGACGCTGCCGCCGAGATCCTGACGGTTCCGAACGTGCATCTGGAGAACGGCGCGACGCTCGTCGCCTATAGCGGAGGCAAGTGCCTCCGGGGCCCGCAGAGCGCGGGCCTGCTCCTGGGACGCAAAGATCTCGTCCGCGCCGCGTGGGTCCACAGCGCGCCCCATCATGGTTTCGCGCGATCGATGAAGGTCGGAAAGGAAGAGGCCATCGGGATGCTGATGGCCGTTGAAATGTGGGTGAAGCGGGACCATAAAGCCGAATGGAGCCGGTGGCTCGCCTGGCTCAACTCCATCGCGGCGAATGTGTCCAGGATCGATGGGGTCACCACGTCGATTTCGGAGACGACCGAGCTGTCCAACCGTACTCCGTCGCTCACCATTCGATGGGACCGGAGGCGCCTTGGCATCAGCGGCGCAGACCTCGCGCGGCATCTTCTCGATACGGAGCCGCGCATCGCGACGCCTGGCGGACGGGACCGCGGCGATGAAGCCAGTATCTCGATCACACCCTACATGATGTCCAACGGCGAAGAAAAAATCGTCGCTGAGAAGGTGTACGCTGCGCTCTCGACTGCGCCGCGACCGAAAGCGCCCGCACCGGCGAGTGCTCCGGCATCGGACGTCGCCGGCCAATGGGACCTGCGGATCGAGTACGTCGCGAGCAGCTCGACGCATACGCTGCACCTGAAACAGGTGGGCAACCGGCTCGAAGGGTCGCATCAAGGCGATTTCGTCTCACGCGATCTGTCCGGAACCATCGAGGGAAACGCCATTCAGATCTCCAGTTCGTATACCGAGCGGCACGGTGACGCATTGAGCTTCCGTTTTACGGGCAATGTCGCAGGCGACTCGATGTCGGGCGCGCTCGACATGGGCGAGTACCTCACGGCAACGTGGAGCGCGAAGAAGCACGATTATCGGCGGGGCTGATGCCATGAGACCGACACTCAGTCATACGGCCGCGATCGGTCTTGTCATCTGCTCGATGGCCCAGGTCTCGGCCGAGCAGAAGTACGACCTCCTCTTGAAGGGCGGCCACCTCATCGATCCCCGGAACAGGATCAGCGCGGTTCGCGACGTGGCCATCGCGAACGGAAAGGTGGCGGCAGTCGCAGCGAACATCGATCCGGCCGAAGCCTTCAAAGTAGTCGATGTATCGGGACACTACGTGACGCCGGGGCTCGTCGACATTCACGTTCATGTGTACGCCGGGACGGGCGAGCGAGGATCCTATGCCGGTGACAACAGCGTGTATCCCGACGGCTTCACGCTGCGTGCGGGCGTCACCACCATCGCCGACGCGGGATCCTCCGGCTGGAGGAGTTACGAGGATTTCAAGCAGCGCATCATCGATCGGTCCAAGACGCGCGTACTGGCGTTTCTCAACATCGTCGGCCACGGCATGCGGGGCGATAAGTTCGAGCAGAACCTGACCGACATGGAAGCCGGACCCACGGCGGAGATGGCGCTCCGCCACAAAGGCCTGATCGTCGGTATCAAGACGGCCCACTATGCCGGCCCCGAGTGGACACCGGTTGAGCGCGCGGTCGAAGCGGGCACGCAGGCGAGTATTCCGGTCATGGTGGATTTTGGAAGCAATCGCCCGGAGCGGCCGATGGCGGAGCTCGTGACCAGGAAGCTGCGGCCCGGCGACATCTACACCCACGCCTATTCCGGACTGCGCAATGAGCTGGACGAGTCGGGCCGCGTGAACCCGGGCATGTGGGCAGGGAGAAAGCGCGGTGTGATTTTCGACGTGGGCCATGGAGGAGGCAGCTTTGCCTGGCGGATTGCGGTGCCCGCCCTGAAAGAGGGATTCCTGCCCGATTCCATCTCCACCGATCTGCACATCGGCAGCATGAACTCCGGAATGAAAGACATGCTCAACGTGATGGACAAATTCCTGGCGATGGGAATGTCGCTCGACGATGTGATCCTTCGCTCCACATGGAATCCGGCTCGGGAGATCGGGCACGAGGATCTGGGTCACCTTTCAGCAGGTGCGCCGGCTGATATCGGAGTGTTCCGGCTCGAGACGGGCCGCTTCGGATTCGTCGACATGTATGGAGCCAGGTTGCAAGGCACACGGAAGCTGACCTGCGAGTTGACGCTCCGGGACGGGAAAGTCGTCTATGAGCTGAGCGGCATGACGCGGCCGGACTGGAACACGCTGCCACGGGACTACAGACAGACCGGCGACGCCCGCTGGGACGGCATCACGCCGGCGCCGGTCAGGCGACCGCGAAACTAAGTACAGAATCTCGTAATTACGCCGACGTATTGATTTGGACAAGCCACGGAGACACTGAGACACAGAGGCGCTCGACGCGGTCGGCCTGCAAGCAGGCCGAGCCGTGAGGCGCGCAAACCGCAAACGAACGACCGAGCCACTGGGTCCGTGGTCGTTCGTTTGCGGTTGGCACGCCTCGCCCGCCGCTGCGCGGCGCCGCGTCGAGCGCGCTACCTGAAGCGTGTTCTTCTCTGTGTCTTTGTGTCTCCGTGGCCAAATATGTCGTCGTCTGTCTGAAATGGGGCACCGATCGCCGTCACGAAATACGTCACCGTCATTGTTAAATCGAGTACTAAAGGGCCCGCGAAGGCAACAATGAGACGAGTCCCTGCGCTGACCGTCTGCATGATTCTCTGCGTCGGTTCACTGAGGCCGACGAATCCCGCGATGCCGGTGCGAAGCGGCCCGAACGCCACGCCCACACAGGCCGGTACCGTCGAAACGGGCACGGGCATTCCTTTCGAAGATATTGCGCAGCCGAAACCCGGCACGTGGCCGACCTATCATGGGCGCCTGAGCGGCAATCGCTTCAGCCCGCTGGATCAGATCAACGGCAGCAACGTCGATCGCCTCGCACCGCGGTGGATGTTCACCATTCACGGGGCGCCGCGCGACCTTCAGATGACCCCGGTCGTGGCGGGCGGCGTGATGTATGTCACGTCGGTGAATGAAGCCTTTGCCCTCGATGCGGGGAGCGGCCGCGAGATCTGGCATTACCGCCGCCCTCGCACGCCGGGCCTGGCGGGGGATGCCGCCAGCGGGATCAACCGTGGCGTCGCGCTGCTCGGCGATCGCGTGTTCATGGTCACCGACAACGCCCACGTGATCGCACTGCACCGCGCGACGGGCCAGCTGCTCTGGGATGCCGAGATGGGCGACTCCCGCCAGAACTACGGAGCGACCAGCGCGCCGCTGGTGATCAACGATCTGGTGATTTCCGGGGTGTCAGGCGGAGACGAAGGCGTTCGGGGATTCGTCGACGCATTTCGAGCCGCGAGCGGCGTGCACGTGTGGAGGTTCTGGACGGTCCCGGCGAGAGGCGAGCCAGGTTCCGAGACGTGGATCGGACGGGCGATCGAACACGGATGCGCGGCCACGTGGCTCACGGGCACCTACGATCCGGACTCGAGGCTGCTCTACTGGCCAACGGGCAACCCGTGTCCCGACTACAACGGGGCCGAGCGCAAGGGCGACAATCTTTACAGCGACTCGGTCCTGGCCCTCGACCCGGATACGGGCACACTCAAATGGCATTACCAGTTCACGCCTCATGACCTTCACGACTGGGACGCGACCGAAACACCGATGCTCGTCGACCGCCGAGCCATTCGTCAAGAACATCACGTGGGCGAGCGGCATCGGCCCCGACGGTCGTCCCAGGCTGCTGCCGGGCAACGAGCCGACCGTGGAAGGCCAGCGCGTCTGTCCCGCGGTCGCGGGAGCCACCAATTGGCCGTCGACGGCGTTCAGCCCGGTCACGAGTTTTTTCTACCTGTTCGCCGATGAATCATGCTCGATCTACACGAAGAACGACGAGTGGTGGCAAGTGGGCAAGTCGTTCTACGGCGGCGGCACCCGGCGTGCCCCCGGCGACACGCCGGCCGGCGCGGTCATCAAGGCGCTCGACATCCAGACAGGAAGAACCGCGTGGGAGACCCAGGTCGGCGGCGGGATTCTCGGAAGCGGTCTGATGGTCACGGCGGGCGGACTGGTTTCATATGGAGACGGCCATGGCGCGTTTGTGGCCGCGGACGCGACAACCGGCAGACCGCTGTGGCACTTCAATACGGGAGAGCGCTGGAAAGCAGGGCCGATGACCTACACCGTCGATGGCAATCAGTACATCGGCATGGTCGCGGGGTCGACCATCCTCGCGTTTGGCTTGAGGTAGGGTGGGACGGAGTGTCCTCACTTCAGGGAACCGCCAGGAACTCGGCCGGCGCCAGCGCGCGACGTGTGAAACGGGCGAGGTGAATCGCGCCCTTGAAGTAGTTGACGCGATTGATCCGCACACCGATTGAGGAGCGACCCGGCCCTTGCGGTGCAAAACGGATGTTGGCGGCGCCTTCGAGCGTCCCGTTGACGTAGTTTCTGAACTGGTTGCCGTCGTAGACTGCCGCGACGTGATACCAGGCACCGAGCGCATGGAGGCTGTTCCGGTTCATCAGCGCCTGCTGCGCGTCGCCGCTGTGGCCGTAACTGTCCAGACACCATCGACCATCGATGACCCGGATCTCGAACAGCAGCCGATTCTCGGTGCCCGACTCCTGCAGATGAAACCAGCGTTGTTCCGGCTGGCCGCCGTCAGGGCGAAATATCGCTTCCCAGGTGAATGTCTGCGCACCGGCCAGCGGGTGGACGCCGACAAAGAGCGCATCGTCAACGCCGTCGAACTCGATCGCCTTGCCGACCGGCGTGTCGACCACTCGAGGCTCGCCCACGACGGTCGTCGGATGGCCACCGACGCGATCGAGACGATCGAACGTCCACACCTCGCTGTCGACGGCGGCGGCGAGGGATGCGCAAGCCAGAAGGACAGGGAGCAGTTTCATGAAAGGTCGCATGCGACTCTTCGCCGCCGCCATTGTGATGCTCCTGGCCGCTTTCGGCAAGCCTGCGGCAAGCCTCGACCAGGCAGCGGCCGGGTGAGCGTTGTCACGACGGGACAGCTCGTGAAGGACGTCAAGCCCGTCACCGACGCCATGAGTTAACGGAGGGGACGGAGGAAACGGTCAAACACGGAGACACGAAGAAACGGAGGAACACGGAGGGCGGTTCGACGGGCGTGCTGCACAGGCCGACCCGTCGAACCGCTCTTCTCCGTGCGGCTCCGTTACTCCGTTACTGAACCGCTCTTCTCCGTGCGGCTCCGTTACTCCGTTACTCCGTGTTTTGCCGTTCCCTCCGTCCCCTCCGCTCGACGCTGCCTACCGCCGAGTGTTGATCACTCGTTTCACGCCATCCATCAACCTGGGCACGTTGAAGTTGATCAACAGGGCGGCCGGGCAACCGGTCAGCCGCAGATACGTCAATGCTTGCGCCAGGTTGACGGGCACCAGCGCCGCAACGGCTTTTACTTCAACGACGATGAGATCTTCGACAATCAGGTCCACGCGATGTGATGCCGCCAAAGTCACTTCTTTGTACGTGATTGGAATGTGCTGCTGGATGGTGAAGCGCAGGCCACGCGCCGCCAGCTCGTAGCGTAGACAGACACAGTAAACCGATTCGAGCAGCCCCGGTCCGAGGACCCGATGGACCTCGATGGCGGCGCCCAGAATCTTCCCGGTGATCTCGTTGATCGTTGAAT
>QHWJ01000106.1 GCA_003222535.1 Acidobacteriota bacterium
AACGAATTCCAGGTCGCACTCGTGTCCGACATCAAGCGCTTCCTCGAACACATGATCGCGCGCGACGCGGCGTACATGCACAACGATCCGCAGCACTCGGACTGCGATCGGATGAACGCCGATTCGCACCTGCGCGCGATGCTGCTCGGCCACAACCTGTCGCTTCAGATCAGCGGCGGCGAAGTCGTGCTCGGTCAGTGGCAGCGGATCCTGATGGCCGAGCTCGATGGCCCGCGCGCACGATCGCTGCGCATACAAATCCTCGGCATCGCCTGACGCTCGCGCTCAATGGAATCGGGTCATCTGGTAATCGAGTAATCTGGTAATCTGGTAATTCAATTACTCGATTACCAGATTATCCAATTACCCGATGTATCAGCGTCTCGCCCACGCCGGTCTCCTCGACATTGCCGCGAAGCTCGATCGAGGCGAGCGTCTCGATCTGGGCGAGGGCGTCCGGCTTTTCGAGTGTCCCGACCTCCTGGCGGTCGGCTGGCTGGCGAATCGCGAGCGCGAGAAGCGCCACGGCGCGCGGACGTTCTACAACTACAACATCCGCCTCGAGGCGACGAACGTCTGCGTCGCGAGCTGCCTGTTCTGTGCGTTTGCACGCCTCAAGCCGGGGGACGATGGCGCGTACACGATGTCGCTCGAGCAGGCGTGGGACAAGCTGCGGCAGCGCGCCCACCAGCCGCTCACCGAAATCCACGTCGTCAACGGCCTGCACCCGGACCTGCCGTTCGACTACTACACGGAGCTGTTGCGAGGATTCAAGCGCATCCGTCCGGAAATCCACCTGAAATGCTTCACGGCGGTCGAGATCGCGTTCTTCGCGGACCTGTACGGCAGGACCGACGAGCAGGTGATGCGCGAGCTGATGGCCGCGGGGCTCGATTCGCTGCCCGGCGGCGGCGCGGAGATTTTTGCCGGGCGCGTCCGCCGGAAGATCGCGAACGACAAGTGCGGAAGCGATCGGTATCTCGAGATTCACCGCACGGCGCACCGCCTCGGCATGCGATCGAACGTGACGATGCTGTACGGGCATATCGAGACGGCGGAGGAGCGGGTCGACCACATGCTGCGCGCGCGGGCGCTGCAGGACGACACCGGCGGCTTCCAGGCGTTCATTCCGCTCGCGTTCCATCCCGACAACAATCAGATGCGGAAGCTGCCGCCGCCCACGGCGTCCGACTCGCTGCGCGTCCACGCGGTGTCGCGGCTGATGTGCGACAACATCCCGCACGTGAAGGCGTTCTGGATTGCCACCGGAGTCGAGGTGGCGCAGACGTCGCTGTGGTTCGGCGTCGACGACCTCGACGGAACCGTTCAGGAAGAGAAGATTTACCACATGGCCGGCGCACGCACACCCGAGGCGATGACGACGCGCGAGATCGAGCGCCTCGTGCTGGCGGCGGGCCGCGAGCCGGTCGAGCGCGATACGCTCTACAACGTCGTGCGGAGCCACGCTCCGGCGCGCAGCTGAAAAGCCGGACACGACGTCTAAGAACGTTCCAGCTAAAAAGAGCTTGTCAAGAAATACGACGTTGGACGCAGAACTCGCAAAACACGCAGAAAGACCTTAATAAAGCATCCACCTCTGCGGGTTCCGCCGTTTCTGCGTTGTACGTGATTTCTTCACGCTCTTTGTGCGGACTCTGTCGGGTCCAGCTGAAGCGCTACCGGAGAGCCGAAGCCGGACACAACCGGAGACTCGTTTTTCAGGCGCTTTGAAGCCGGGAATGCGGCCGGGTTCGGCGGTGTTATACTTCTCTCAGCGCCAAGCTTTGTCTGACGATCGACGGGGCTTGGCCTTTTCGTCTCCCGTCTTTGCGAAAAGTTTCACAAGGACGCTGGAAACCTTAACGATTTATGCTGATTCCACTGCTCACCGAATACGAGAAGGAACACATCTCCGCGCGCCAGGCGATCCCGGAGCGCTACCTCGGGCTGTCCGACGACGAGATGGACGGCCGGATCGCGGCGGCGCGGGCCGCGCTCGGCCGCCGGCTGGTGATCCTCGGCCATCACTATCAGCGCGACGAAGTCATCAAGTTCGCCGATTACACCGGCGACTCCTTCAAGCTCGCGAGGCAGGTCAGCCGGCACCCCGACGCGGAATTCATCGTCTTCTGCGGCGTGCATTTCATGGCCGAGAGCGCCGATGTGCTCAGCGCCGATCATCAGCAGGTCATCCTGCCGGATCTCGCGGCCGGCTGCTCGATGGCCGACATGGCCGATCCCGATCAGCTCGAGCAGTGCTGGGGCGACCTCGAGCAGATGCTCGGCAGCACGAGCGCCATCGTCCCCGTCACCTACATCAATTCCGCCGCGTCGATCAAAGCGTTCTGCGGCGAACGCGGCGGCGTCGTCTGCACGTCGTCGAACGCAGCGGCCACGTTGAAGTGGGCCTGGGAGCGCGGCGGGAAGATCGTCTTCCTTCCCGATCAACACCTCGGGCGGAATACGGCGTACAAGCTCGGCGTCCCTCTGGATCAGATGATGGTCTGGGACCCCGGCGAGATTTGGGGCGGCCTCGAGCCCGACGCTGTCAGGCGCGCGCGCATCATCCTGTGGAAGGGCCACTGCTCGGTCCACGAGCGCTTCACCGTGCGTCAGATCGAGAACATCCGCGCCCGGCATCCCGGCGTTCGCGTCATCGTGCATCCCGAAGTCCCATGGGAAGTGGTTCAGGCGGCGGACGAGGCCGGGTCCACGGAATATATCCTCAAGACCGTCAGGGAGAGCCCCGTCGGCTCGACGTGGGCGGTCGGCACCGAAGTTCATCTCGTGAACCGTCTCGCGCGCGAGATGGATCCCGACCGGGCGATCTTCTCGCTCGACCAGTTCGGCTGCCTGTGCTCGACCATGTTCCGTGTCTCGCCGAATCATCTGCTCTGGATCCTCGAAGGGCTCATCGGCGGCGAGGTGCACAATCGGATCATCGTCCCCGACGACCGCAAGTACTGGACGAGGATCGCCCTCGAGCGGATGCTGTCGATCTCGTAGGAGCGGACCACCAGAGTCCTGCCAGGCATTTTTCTCTGCGGGTTCTGCGGTTTCTGCGTTGTACGTGTTTTTCTGAGCACGCTCTTGTTCCGGACGAATGTACGTGGAGTCCGGCTTCAGAGCCCATGAAAAGATCGCTTCTGATGCAGTACCTTGAGGTCCGCCCGACACGGCACGCCTGAAAGACCAGAACTGCAGCGATTTCTTCTCAGTCTTCGCGCTCCGTACGGAACCTACCCGACCCACCCGACCTACCTTGACCTACCCGACCCACCTGACCCACGCGACCTACTTTGACCTACCGACCCACGCGACCTTCCACGCTCGGCAAAAGACTCTTTAGCCGGACAGGCCCGGATGGTCGCACATTTCGGCCCTTTCTGATCGCACGCTTGCCCTTCGAACCCGCCCGGAATACGATCCCGGGGTTCTGCAGTCCCGATCGACGCGGCCCTTCGACCGAAACTCACGGTCGGCGCGAGCTGCGTCGAAGGCCGACAAGGAGGAACGTCCGATGGCTCACTCGCTTCCGCCGCTTCCGTACCCGTCCGATGCGCTCGAGCCTCACATCGACAAACAGACGATGGAGATTCACCACGGGAAGCATCACAACGCGTACGTCACCAATCTGAACGCGGCGCTGGACAAGCATCCCGAATTGCAGTCGAAGAGCCCCGAGGATCTGCTGCGCAGCATCAACACCGTGCCGGAGGACATCCGCACCGCAGTGCGCAACAACGGCGGCGGCCATGTCAACCACACCATGTTCTGGCAGATCATGGGGCCGAAGGCGGGTGGCCCGCCGGGCGGCGCGATTGCCGACGCAATCACCTCGTCGTTCGGCGGTTTCGACAAGTTCAAGGAGGAGTTGAAGAAAGCCGGTGTCGGCCGCTTCGGCAGCGGCTGGGCGTGGGTGATCGATCAGGGCGGCAAGCTCGTGATCGAAAGCACCGCGAACCAGGACAGCCCGTTGATGGAAGGGAAGAAGGTCGTCCTCGGCGTCGACGTGTGGGAACATGCGTACTATCTGAAGTACCAGAACCGCCGGCCCGATTACATCGACGCCTGGTGGAACGTCGTGAACTGGACGGAGATCAACAAACGCTTGCAGGCCAGGTAGGGCCCTCGCAGCCACGGCGGCTCGGGTAGGCCGCGTAGGACGGGTAGGGCAGGCCCACTCGACCCACCTGACCTACCCGACCTACGTGACCTACCCGACCCCCGTGACCTACCTGACCCACGCGACCCACGTGACCTAGCGGACCCAACCGGCCTCCTCCCGTATGTCCCTGTCCACGGTCCTGTTTCTCTTCTTCGCGCATCTCGGCGTCGGCATCGCTTTCACGCTGGTCTTCGTCTCGCGGGATGCCGGCGTGAAGTTCTTCCGCTTCAACGCCGGGCTGGCGGTCATCCTGATTGCGATTGCGCTCGCGTTCCGATACGAGGCGTTGGCCGGTTCGATCGAGCACGAGCCGTCACGACGAAGCCAGATCGCGGACCTGGCGCTGGTCTGCGGGGAAGCGGCACTTGTGCTGTATTGGGCGACCGTCGGCCGGGCCCTTCTGAAGATCCGGCGCGCCATCGTGGCCGTTGCGGTCGCCGGCGGCCTGGTCGCCGTTGTCCTCCAGGCGCTCGGCGTGTCGGCGGACCGCTCTCCGGCGGAGCAGGCCCTGACCGTCGCGAGCTTCCTCACGTCGGCGGCGATGCTGGGCGGCGCGTGCACGGCGATGATCCTCGGTCACTGGTATCTGGTGATTCCGTCGCTGCAGGTGTCGCATCTCCAGTCGATCGTCAGATTGCATATCGCATCAATGGCGGCGCGCATCGTCATCGTCACCGTGGCGGTCTGGTTTGCGATTGCGACGTGGCAGCCTGACGCTGGCCCGAGCTTTCGTCACTACATCACGTCGGTCGACGGCATTTTCTTCTGGCAGCGCGTGCTGTTCGGCCTCGGCGGGCCGGCCGTGCTCTCGTACCTGACGTGGGAGACCGCGAAGATCCGATCCACGCAGTCGGCCACGGGCATCCTCTACGTTGATTTTTTCACCGTCGTGGTAGGCGAGGTGCTCGCGAAGTACATCGTCCTCGCGACGCGCGTGCCGGTGTAGTAAAGTCAGGGTCTGCGGATTGCACCGCGGTCCGGAACCTGTGCAATTTTCAGTCTGCGAACCGCGTCAGGGCCGGAAGGCAGCAGCGCTCACCAGATCCTGAAATGTGCCGCAGGGACCTCCGGGCCGCGGTTCAATCCGCAATCAGAAGCATCTGAAATCTGAAATCAATCTGAAATCTGAAATCTGCAATCTCAATGTCCTATCAGGTCATCGCGCGGAAGTGGCGGCCGCAGAAGTTCGAGGATGTGGTCGGGCAGGAGGCGGTCACGCGCACGCTGCGCAACGCGCTGGCGAGCGGCCGGATCGCGCAGGCGTTCGTGTTCGCGGGGCCGCGCGGCGTCGGCAAGACGACGACGGCGCGGATTCTGGCGCGCGCGCTGAGCTGCGGGAGAGGGCCGACGGCGGATCCCTGTGGCGTCTGCGATGCGTGCAAGGAGATCGCCGAAGGGCGCGACATGGACGTCCTGGAAATCGATGCGGCCACGCACACCGGGATCGACAACATCCGCGAGGTGATCATCTCCGGCCTCGCGATCATGCCGGTTCGCGACCGCTACAAGATCTTCATCATCGACGAAGTCCATCAGCTCTCGGGGCCCTCGTTCAACGCGCTTTTGAAGTCCATCGAGGAGCCGCCGCCGCACGTCGTCTTCATGATGGCGACGACCGAGCTGGACAAGATTCCGGAAACCGTCCTGTCGCGCTCGCAGGTGTACGAGTTCCGTACCATCAGCACGCAGCGCATTGCCGACCAGCTCCGCCGCATCGTGGATGTCGAGGGCATCACCGTCGGCGAGGACTCGCTGCGGCTCATCGCGCGGGACGCCGAAGGCAGCATGCGCGATGGCCAGAGCAAGCTCGATCAGGTGATCGCGTTCGCCGGCAGGACGATCACGCCCGAAGATGTCGCCACGGTGCTCGGCCTGGTCGGACGCGATCTCCTGATCGACACGATCGAGGCCGTCGCTGACGAGAATGCGCCGGCGTCGTTCGCGCTCGCCGCGCGTGCGGTCGAGATGGGGTACGACCTGCGGGCCGTCTGCCGCGAGCTCTCGCGCGTCGTGCGCGATCTGCTCGTGCTCTCGGTCGATCCGTCGCGCATCACCGACCCCGAGATCGCCGGTGAAGGGGAGCGCGATCGGCTCGAGGGGCTCGCGGGACGCTTTTCCCGCGAGGATCTGCTGCGCGCGTTCGATCTCCTCACGCGCGCGGAAGCGGAGGTTCGCACCGCGGCCCAGCCGCGGTATCACCTCGAGATGGCGCTGCTGCGGTGGATGCACCTGCGCAAGCTCGTGCCGATCGAGGAATTGATTGCGAGCGCGGGCGCCGGGTCCCTCCCAGGCCGGACGCTACCGGCGAGGCCCGCGCCGACAGCTGCGCGGACGGCGCCGCCCGCGGCCGCGTTGCCGCCGCTGCGTGCCGGGTCCGGCTCGAGCCGGACACTGCTGGAACAACCAGCGGCGCAACCGGCGGCGACACCGTCTTCCACCACGTCGCCGACCCTGTTTTCGACCGCGTCGCCGACCCTGCCTTCCACCGCGTCGCCGACCCTGCCTTCGACCGCGCCCCCGGCTCCGGTAGTGTCCGACTTCAGCCGGACCGTCGCTCCAGCCGGCAGCCTCAAGGACGCGCTGCTCGCGGCGATCCGGAGCTCGAAGGACGTGTTCTACAACATGGTGATCGCACAGGCGCAGAAGGTCGAGATGGCCGGGGATCGCGTGACGTTCAGCTTCTCGCCGTCCCAGCGGACGCTCTGCGAGACCTTCGAGCAGAACCGCCCGTGGCTCGAGACGATCGCCCGGCAGACAGCCGGCCGGAAAATCGTGGTCGCGGCCGTTCAGACCGACGCGGCCGCCGCGCCGGCCGAGGGCGGTCAGCCGCCGGAGGCCGACAGGAAATCGGCGGACCGGAAATCGGCGCTTCGCCAGCAGGCGCTCGCCGACGCCGGCGTGCAGGCCGTGCTCGAAATCTTTCCCGCGGAAATCCGCGACGTCGAGGAACTGTGAATATTCAACAGATGATGAAACAGGCGCAGCAGATGCAGGAGCGGCTGCAGCAGCAGATGGCGGAGCTTCGCGCCGAGGGCGACGCCGGCGGCGGCATGGTCAAGGTCGTGATCAACGGCGCCAAGCAGGTGCAGTCGCTGAAGATCGATCCCGAGGTCGTCTCGAAAGACGATATCGAGATGCTGCAGGATCTCATCGTCGCCGCGATCAACGACGCCCACCGCAAGGCGGACGAGGAGATGTCGCAGAAGATGGGCGGCATGCTGCCGCCCGGCATGAAGCTGCCAGGCTTGTGAATTTGGAATTAGGAATTAGGAATTTGGAATTCGCGCAGGCATTCCACGTTCTGGCACGCCATTCCAAATTCCAAATTCCAAATTCTTAATTTCTTATGTCTCTTCCAGATCCCCTGACGCGTCTCATCGAGGAGCTCCAGCGCCTCCCCGGCATCGGACCGAAGGGCGCGCAGCGTCTCGCGTTTCACATGCTGAGGACCCCGCGCGAGCAGACGGAGCGTCTGGTCGACGCGCTGCGCGACATGAAGGAGCGCGTGACGTACTGCTCGGTCTGCAACAACATCACCATCGTCGATCCTTGTGCCTTCTGCACCGGCGACGGGCGGGACGCCACCATCATCTGCGTCGTCGAGGAGCCGCAGAACGTGTCGGCGATCGAGAAATCGCGCGACTTCAAGGGTACGTATCACGTGCTCATGGGTGCGTTGTCGCCGCTGCAGGGCATCGGGCCCGACGACCTCAAGATCAAAGGGCTGCTCGCGCGGGTCAACAACGGCGTCAGCGAAGTCATTCTCGCGACCAACCCCAACGTCGAGGGCGAAGCGACGGCGATCTATCTCGCGCGGCTGCTGAAGCCGCTCGGCGTCAAGGTGACGCGGATCGCCATGGGCGTTCCGGTCGGCAGCGACCTCGAGTACGCCGACGAAGTCACCATGCACAAGGCGCTCGAAGGCCGGCGCGAGGTCTAGCCGCGCCTCATGCTCCCGCATGCCTACGGGCCGCCCGCGGCGACGCTGCTCGTCCTCGGTGGCGCCCTGTCGTGTGTCGCGGGCTACCGCTTGTTCAGGGTAGTGCTCGGCATTTACGGATTCATCCTCGGCGCGATGCTGGGGAGCTCGATGATGGGCGTCAGCAACACGACGGGAATGATCGTGGCGGCCCTCATCGGCGGCGTCGCCGGCGCGCTGCTGCTGGTGTTCGCGTACTTCATCGGGATCGCGCTAGTCGGGGCCGGTCTCGGCGCGCTCATCGCCCATGTCGGCTGGGGCCATGTGGGCGGCGGCGATCCCCCGGCCGGGCTGATCGTCGGCCTCGCGCTGCTCGGATCGGTCGGCGCGCTGCTCCTGCAGCGCTACGTCATCATCGTCGCCACGGCCTTCGGCGGTGCCTGGACGGCGCTGGTGGGCGGGCTCGCGCTTGCCGGCGACCGCGGCGCCGCGCGTCCGGCGACGGCCGGTGACGTCTGGATCCTCTATCCGATGACGCCGGCGCCTGGACAGCGCTGGGTGCCGATCGCGTGGATCGTGCTCGGCTTGATCGGGCTCGGCGTGCAACTGGGAATCACGGGACGCAAACGTTGACTGCGCAATCCGGAATCGCCAATCAGCGATCGCCAATCGCATTCGCGAATCAGCAATCAATCAACAATCTGCAATCGGAGGGAGACCGCATGGCTACGTTCGAGCGACACGTTGATGTGGAGTGGCGGGGCTCGGTGATGGAAGGCGGGGGCGAGGCGAAGGCCGGTACCGGCGCGTTTTCGTTGCCGGTGTCGTTTCCCGCGCGCATCGGCGATCCGGGAGGCAAGACGAGTCCTGAGGAGCTGATGGCGGCGGCGCATGCCGCGTGCTACGCGATGGCGCTCAACGGGACGCTCGGACGGAAAGGCGCGTCGGCGGATCGTACCGTCGTCCGCGCGACGATCACCGCGGACAAAGGCGACGCGGGGATCAAGATCGGTTCATCGAAGCTCGAAGTGACCGCGTACGGTCTGAAGGGTCTCGAGGCGGCGCAGTTCGCCGACGTGGCGAAGGAA
>QHWJ01000443.1 GCA_003222535.1 Acidobacteriota bacterium
CCGTCGTCCGACACCTTGACGTCGTGGACCGTCGTCCGACACCTTGACGTCGTGGACGGGAGACGCAAACTGCTGAAGCACTTCAGACACTGCAACCCACGGAATAACCACTGGGGCCGAGCGGGTGGGACGGTCCTCGGCGTCGAGCGGCTTGTTGCCATATGCGCCCCACATGCGCTTGAACTTGCCGGTGTCGCCGTCATACACCATGACGCGGCTGTTGCCATATCCGTCACTGACGAACAGCTCGTTCGTTTTGGCGTAGTAATACAGGCCGGTCGCACCTTTGAGGACCTCTGTCTTGTTGCTCCCCGTCTGGCCGCTTTTGCCGATGGCCATCACGAATTTGCCGGTCTTCGTGAACTTGAGCACCTGGTTGTCGTTCGGGAGATTCGCCGGATTGTTGCTCCTGCCGTCCGCGTTGCCCACGACCCACACGAAGCCTTTGGAATCCACCGTGATGCCGTGCTCGTTGGACGGCCACTGATATCCCGGGCCGCTCTCGCCGCCCCAGCCCTGAACGAAGTTGCCGGCGTTGTCGAACTCCATCACGGGCGGAGCCGCCGTCGACTTCAGGTCGGGCGCCGTTGACCGGGGATTTACAAGCGTATGCGGCCGGCTGAGGATCCAGATGTGATCCTGGTCGTCGGCGGTGACGGCCGTCCCGAATCCCATCTTCCACTTGGCCGGGACTCTGGGCCACGCCGGATCCTTCTCGAATTGCGGGATACCGCCTTCGCCTATATGCGGAGCCTGCCCCGACGGCGCCTGGCCGAACACAGACGGCAAGAAACGCGGCACCGCCCAGGCTAGGAGAATGACGACCGGGACAAGAGCGACAGGCACGCGCTTCATGGGCTGTCTCCTCACAAGAAAAGCAGGGCGGGGCGATATAATAACTCGTTTGCCAAACTGAGCGGGGTGGGTATGCGACGAAACAGAGCCAGATCGGCGATGCGTGTCGGAGCCACCGTCGCAGCGGTTACGTCCCTGCTACTGCTGAGTGCTGTGCCGGCCCCCTCGCAGACCTCGCAAGTCCGCGTGCAGGAGCGGCACGTCACGGGCCAGAGCGTCGCGCCGATCTTCGAAGGGTGGGCGCCGAATGGCGATGGAACCTTCAGCCTGTTTTTCGGATACCTGAATCGGAACTACGAGGAGGAGCTCGACATCCCGCTCGGCCCGAACAACATGTTCGACCAGGGCTCTACCGACCAGGGCCAGCCGACCCACTTCTTGCCTCGGCGGCACAAGATGGCGTTCGCGATCGTCGTGCCCAAAGATTTCGGCGACAAAAAGGGGTTCACCTGGACGCTGACAAGGTAACCCCGGATCAGACGGTGACGATGCCGGGCGCCGCCGCCCTGACCGCCAACGTCACCGACGACGGGCTGCCAAAGCCGAGGAAACCGCGCGAGGATCAGAAAGTGGAGCCCCCGCCTCCAGGCGTGTTCGCCGATCTCAACGAAGGGCTCACGGTCGAATGGAGCAAGTACCGCGGCCCCGGTAATGTCACATTCGAAAACCCGAGACAGTCCGTGGTCGACGGCAAGGCGGCGACGAGGGCCACTTTCAGTGCGCCGGGGGAGTATCTATTGCAAGTGGTCGCCGACGACGGCTCCAGGATTCGGGGCTACCACTGCTGCTGGACGAACGCGCTCATCAAGGTCACGGTCAAGCCTGCGCCAGGATCGACCGGCGGGCAACCATAGCAGTCCGGTTTCAAGGAGAAACCATGTTGAATGGTGAACGGCTGACGGGAACCGGCCGATCGAAGCTGACAGCAGCGCTCGCGCTCGCGTTTCTGGGTGCCGTCACCAGCGTGAGCGGCACGAGTGCCCAATCCGCGGTACCGAAGCCAGGGGCTTCAGTCTTCACGACGGACATCGCGCCGATTCTGCAGGCCAAGTGCGAGGCCTGTCATCGCGCCGGCAGCAGTGCCCCCATGTCGCTCCGGACCTATGAGGAAACTCGTCCGTGGGCACGATCGATCAAGGCGCGCGTGTCGCGGCGCGAGATGCCGCCGTGGCACATCGACAAGACGGTTGGCATTCAGCATTTCAAGAACGACATCTCGCTCTCGGATCAGCAAATCGAGAAAATCGTCTCGTGGATCGACGCCGGCGCACCGAGGGGCGATCCCAACGACATGCCTCCCGCGCGGGAATGGGGCAACGGGGAGCAGTGGAACATCGGCGAGCCTGACCTCGTCGTGATGTCGCCGAAGCGCGTGGTGCCGGCCCACGGTCCCGACTGGTGGGGCGATCTCGAGGTCGACCCGCAGCTGACCGAAGATCGGTGGATCCAGGCAATCGAGACCAAACCGGTCGGCGTCGCCCGCCGTGTGGTGCATCATGCCGGCACGACGCTCATCCAGCCGGATGGCGCCAGGGAATCGCTCAGTGAGTTTGCCGTGGGGAAGTACGGCGACATTTACCCGGAGGGCGCGGGTCGGCTGCTGAGAGCGGGATCCAAGATCAGCTTCGGTGTGCACTTCCACTCGGTCGGCGAAGAGCTCCCCGTGGTCATCGAGGTCGGCTACAAGCTGTATCCGAGAGGCTACGTGCCCAAGCACAAGGTCACCGAGGTCAACGTCGGCGTGATCAACGGTCACCTGTTCGACGATCTCGACATCCCGGCGAACAGTGTCACACGTCACGAAGCGTTCGCGAAGCTCGAGAAGGCGGCGCGCATCATCAGCTACCAGCCGCACATGCATATCCGCGGCAAGGCGATGACGATGGACGCGATTTATCCGAACGGTCAGGCGCAGACGCTCAGCTCCGTCGACCGCTTCGACTTCAACTGGCACGTCGCGTACGTCTACGACGACGATTACGCGCCGCTCCTGCCGGCCGGGACGATTCTGCACACCGTCGGAATCCACGACAACACGGCCGCGAACCGGCTCAATCCGGATCCGAACCAGTGGGTCGGATTTGGCAACCGGACCTTCGACGACATGCTGCAGTGTCACGTCCTGCTGTATTACATGGACGACGCCGAGTATCAGCAACAGGTCGCCGAACGCCAGGCGAAGAAGAAGTCGCAGACGACGCAGAACCAGTAGGTCTCGACCGCCCTCGCACCCGGGTGTCGCGCGCAAGGGCACCCGGGCTGCCCTTCCGTCCGCAGTCTCGAAATAACGTTGTTATACTTCGTTGCGCTTCGCATGACCGCCGAGCGGCGTGTTGTAGTGTGCCGCGCGAACGCTGGTCATGATTGATGCCGAAAGGGCAAACATCATGAAATTGACGTCAACGAGAGTCGCGGCGCTGGCGCTGGTCATCGCGGGTGCCGGCATCTGCGGGTGGGGCGTCGTCATCGCACAGCAGCCGGCCTCCCGTTCGCACACGCCGGTCTCGAAGCAGCAGATTGAAAAGTGGAAGAACGAGCTGTCGAACTGGGGCCGATGGGGGAAAGACGACGAGCGCGGCGCGTTGAACCTGATTACGCCGGCAAAGCGGAAGCAGGCGGCAGCGCTTGTGAAGGAAGGATTCACCGTCTCTCTCGCCGGGGACGCCGACACCGTGAAGGCGATCGACAATCCGAACCCGTACGACCACAAGATGCTTGGAATCGGGTCGGACTATATCGGCGTCGCGGCGCATGGCTGGGCACATACCCACCTGGATTCGCTGGCGCATGTGAACTACGGCGGCGTG
>QHWJ01000107.1:0-1113 GCA_003222535.1 Acidobacteriota bacterium
GACGGTGGGCCGGATCATCTGCGGGCGATTGTACTGTCCTTTCGCGTCGTAGCGCGAACGCCGTCATTTTCATGCCTGTAGCGCGAAGGCTTTTCGGCGAAGGCCGTGAGTAATATGGCTCGGTTCCGTGCTGAACCAGCGCTTGGGATGGAAGAGGACGACCCGCAACTTTTCCGCTCTATTCCCGCACGTCAAACGCGGGAGGATCTCAAAGCCGCGCTTGCGGCTCGTCTCGGCGAACTGCCGCCGCAGCCGGAAACCGGCTTCATCGGACGCGGCCACGAGCTGCTCGCGCTCCAGCGGCTGCTTCGCGACGAACGCTATGTCGTCGTGCGCGGCCAGGGCGGCGAGGGCAAGGCCGCCCTCGCCGCCAGTTCGCCCGCTGGATGGTCCGCTCGCACAGGATTCGTCGCGCCGCGTTCCTCTCAGTCGAGATGCACAGCAGTCTCGCCGCGGTGCTTGATGCCATCGGCCGCCAGCACCTGCCGGGTTACTCCGTGGCCATGTTCGATGATGTGGAACAAGGGCCTGAAAACCAGCACGGCATCTGATGCTCTGCGGGTTTCTGCGGGCTCTGCGTTGATTGTCGTGGCTGGCCGACTGAAAACGATCAATTGACCGGGATGAGCCGCCAGAGCACGACGCCGTGGCTCGGCACCGAGACCGACTGCGTCGCGGCCAGCGTGCCGGCGTCCGCGTGCGTCCACACGTCGCGCATCCGGTAGCCGCCGCACAGCCGCAAGTCCTCGCACCGGATCGTCACCAGCGCCGTGGTGTCGCCGCGGTTGAACACGCCCACCGCCTGCGCGCGGGCGGCCAGCGGCCTGGTCCAGATTTCGACGTCACCGTCCTTCTTCACTCGCCGGGCCTGACGGCCCAGCGGATCCTGATCGATGGCGATGACCTCGCGGTTTGTCAGGATGCCGAGGATCTCCGGCGTGACGCTGCGGAGATCGTTGCCCGCCAGCAGCGGCGCCGCGAGCATCGCCCAGAGGCTCATGTGCGTGCGGTACTCGGTGGCCGTCATCCCGCCGTTGCCGATTTCGAGCATGTCGGGGTCGTTCCAGTGCCCGGGCTTCGCAAACGGACCGTGCTCATCCTGACCGAACCCGA
>QHWJ01000107.1:1154-10292 GCA_003222535.1 Acidobacteriota bacterium
TCCGTACTCGCACAGGCTGTAAACGATGGGCCGGCCGGTGGCACGAAGCGCGTCGCCCATCTTCTGGTAGATGGCCGGCATGTCGCCGTCCGTGTACAACCGCCCGGCGGCGCACCAGTCGTATTTCAGATAGTCGATGCCCCACGCCGCGTACGTGCGCGCATCGTCGGCTTCGTGGCCGTAGCTTCCCTCGTAGCCGGCGCAGGTAAACGGCCCGGGCGACGAGTAGATCCCCAGCTTCAAGCCCTTCGAGTGCACGTAGTCGGCGAGCGCTCTCATGTCGGGGAACTTTCTGTTGGTGAGGATTCGTCCTGAGGCGTCGCGGCCGGCTTCCCACGTGTCGTCGATGTTCACATAGACGTAGCCTGCGTCCCGCATGCCGTTGGCGACCATCGCGTCCGCGATCGCCCGCACGGTGGCTTCGTCTACGCTCCCTCTGAAGCGGTTCCAGCTGTTCCAGCCCATCGGCGGCGTCCGTGCGAGGCCGTTGTCGGGAACCACGTGCAGGGCGGGCGGAGGAATGCGCTCCGGGAGCCGCCCGGCGGTGTCGGAACCCCGCCGCGCCGTCATCTGCTGGTCGGGGCGACCCGGACGGACAAGCGTGATGGTCACCTCGTCGCCGGCGATCGCACCACGATAGATCGTGCGCCGCGGATTCGTCGCGGGAGCGGACGCGAACGTGAACGTGTCGCCGGCGACCGTGCCCTCGACGAACGGCTGCTCGGAGGAGGGATTGATGACGCTTCCGGCCAGCGTCGATCCTTCACGCTTCAGGACGAAGACCGTTTCGCGGAACGTGCCGTCGCCGTTCGGCACCCGCGCGACCCAACGGCCTGTGAGCTCGGATGCGCCTGGAGACGCCAGACTCACGAAAGTGGTGAGGAACATGAGCGCAAGCCCGCGATGGAATGTCTGCGTCATGGCGTCCTCGACTCTTGATACAACCGCACGGTGTCGCACGTCGGCCTCTCTCGAGTCACGAGACGCCCCCGCTCGTCGAGCAGCATGATAAGGAGCTGGAGGGGCGTCGACACCATCGGCGTAGCCGGAGATTGTAACGGAAAGGTGCCGTGAGGGGAGCGGGAGCGGCAGCCACGCACCTGATACACAGGAGCGCCGCGCCGAGTGATCCTTCCTGTCGTGTTGTCCCGGTTGCTGGGACTATTCGGATGGCGGAGATCCGGCTGAAGCCGGACACTACCGACAGACAGCGGCAGCGTTGTCGATCGTGACCGCTCGGCTAAAGCCTTCGCGCCACGGTGAATGCGTAAGGCTAACGCCGGGCTTATGAGATTTTGATGAGTTGCTCGGCTGAAGCCTTCGCGCTACATTTTGCGGGTTTTGCGTTGGGCGATTACACGTTGCCGATCGCGAGGTTTTCGAACCGGGTGAACTCGCGGATGAAGGCGAGCTTCACCACGCCGGTGGGGCCGTTGCGCTGCTTGCCGACGATCAGCTCGGCGACACCCTGCGCGTCGGTCGCCGGCTGGCTCCTGTCGGCGTACTGATCCTCGCGGTAGATGAAGACGACGACGTCCGCGTCCTGCTCGAGGGCGCCTGATTCGCGCAGGTCGGCGAGCTGCGGCCGATGGCCGGCGCGCGCCTCGGGCGCGCGACTGAGCTGCGAGAGCACGACGATCGGGACGTTGAGCTCCTTGGCGAGGCCCTTCATCGACCGCGAGATCGACGCGACCTCGAGGGTGCGGTTCTCGAAGCGGCCCCGGCCCTGCATCAACTGGATGTAGTCGATGATGACCAGGTGCAGGCCGTGCTCGGCCGCGAGCCGCCGGCACTTCGCGCGCATTTCGAGCACGCCGATGGACGGCGTGTCGTCGATGAAGATCCTGGCCTCGCTCAGCGTGCCGATCGCCTGCGACAGCTTGCCCCAGTCGCGCTCGCCGAGGAAGCCGCCGCGCAGCCGGTGCGCATTGATGCGCGCCTCCGCCGTCAGCATGCGGAGGAACAGCTGCTCCTTCGACATCTCGAGGCTGAACAGGCCGACCGTCATGTCGGTTCTGGTGCCGACGTGCTGCGCGATGTTCAGCACGAGGCTCGTCTTGCCCATCGACGGCCGCGCGGCGACGATGATCAAGTCCGACGGCTGCAGGCCGGAGGTCATCTCGTCAAGATCGGTGAAGCCGGTCGGCACGCCGGTGATGAGCTCCTTGCGGGAATGCAGCTTCTCGATCGTCTCGAGGCTGCCCTGCGCCAGCTCGCGCAGCGACACGAAGCCGTCGCGCACCTTGTCGTCGGCAATCGCGAAGATCGCGTGCTCCGCCTGATCGAGGATCACATCGGCCTCCTCCTCGGCTTCGTACGCCGTCGCGAGGATCTTGTTGGCCGAGAAGATCAGGTTCCGGAGGGTCGCCTTCTCCTTGATGATGCGCGCGTAGTACTCGACGTTGGTCGACCGCGGCACGCCATCCACCAGCGCCGTGATGTAGGCCGGGCCGCCGACCTCGTCGAGCTCGCTCGAGCGGCCAAGCTCTTCCTTGAGCGTGACGAGATCGATCGCATCCCCGCGGTCGGCGAGCTTGACCATCTTGTCGAAGATGCGCCGGTGCGCGTCGCGAAAAAAATCGCCCGAGTCGATGACTTCGGCGGCGAGATTGAACGCGTCGTTGTGCAGGAGGATCGCACCGAGCACGGACCGTTCAGCTTCGAGATTGTGCGGGAGCGTGCGTTCGGCGAGAGCGACGTCGGCCATCGTGGAAGGAGAGGACCGAGTGTAGCAGAGGGACGGCCGACACGGGAAAAGTCTGAAGTTCGAAGTCTGAAGTCTGAAGTCTGAATTCCAAGTCCGAGGTACGGGGCCAACCGCCCTAACCTTCGAACTTCCGGCTTCGAACTTCTTCAGACCTCAGACTTCAGACTTCAGACTTCAGACTTGGTCATTTCTTCTGGCTCGAGCCTTCCGCCACGACGCGGACTTTGAGGTTCGTCGTGACGTCGCGATGGAGCTTCACCGGAACGGTGTACTCGCCGAGCTTCTTGATGGGCTCCGGGAGCTGCAGCTTGCGGCGGTCCAGCTCGAAGCCTTTGGTGGCGAGCGCATCGGTGATGTCGCCGCTGGTGACCGAGCCGTAGAGCGCCTCGGTCTCGCCGACCTTGCGCGCAATCTCGATCTCGACGCCCGCCATCCGCTCCGCCACGGCCTGGGCGACCTTCTGATCCTCGAGCTCTTTCATGTCGAACTTCACGCGCTCGCGCTCGATCTGTTTCTTGTTGCCCTCGGTGGCCAGCAGCGCCAGCTTCCGCGGCAGGAGGTAATTGCGCGCGTAGCCGTCGGCGACCTTCACGAGGTCGCCGCGGCGTCCGAGGTGGTCGACGTGCTCTCGCAGGATGACTTCCATAAAACCTCTCGCTGCATTGCAGGATTACAGGATGGCAGAATAGCAGGAAGGAAAGGACGAAGGCCTTCCGTCTTCGCTTTCTGCAATCCTGCAATCCTGCAATCCTGCAATCCTGCCATTCTGCAATGTCTGTCAGTCGGTCACATACGGAATGAGCGCGATCTGGCGCGCGCGCTTGATCGCCGTCTGCAGCTTCCGCTGGTGCATCGCGCACGTGCCCGAAATGCGGCGCGGCAGGATCTTGCCGCGCTCGGGCACGAAGGGCCCGATGAGCTTGACGTCCTTGTAGTTGATGTCGTCGATCTTGTCCGCGCAGAACTTGCAGACCTTGCGCCGGCGGAACAGCGTGCGTCGCTGGCCCTTCTCTTTGTCGCTGGGTTTCTTCTCGCCGGCGCGGCCGCGACCGCCGCCGCCGCCCGAGCGACCCTGTCCGAATGGCATCTAAACCTCCACCCCGTCAAATCGATCGTCTTCCGACTCGTCAGGCTCGCCCGCCGGGCGCCCTTCGCCCGGCTGCCGCTGCGGGGGCAACCCGCGTTTGACGCGGCGGCGCTCGGAATTCGTCCGGCGCCTGGTCTGCGTCCGATCGACGACCTTCTTCTCCTCGTCCACGCGGACGACCATGTGCCGGATCACCAGGTCCATCACTCTCAGGCGGCGATCCAGCTCTTTCATCAGCTCGCCTCTCCCGTTGATCACCTCGAGGACGTAGACGCCCTCTTTGTTGTGGCCAATCTCGTAGGCCAGCCGCTTGCGGCCCCAGTTCTCGGTCTTCTCAATCCGCCCGTTCATCCGCGACACGACGGCCTCGACCTGTGTGTGCAGCTCGGTGATGCGCTGTTCGGTCGTGTCGGGGGGGAGGATGTAGACGAGCTCGTATTGACGGTCTGCCATGCTGTCTCCTCACGGACGTCGCGCATTGCGGATCTCGGATTGCGGGTTGCGGATTGATTGTCGATTGAATCCGCAATTCAATCCGCATTCCGCATTCCGCAATACGAACGGCCACCGTAGGTGGCAAGGATTATTCCGTTGTCGCCGGATCGCCGCCGCTGCACGTGTTCATCGCCGCCTCGATCCCCGACGTGATGAACGTCGAGCCATTGATGATTTCAGATTATTTCAGATTTCAGATTGCAGATTGTCACCATCCACGTTGAACCGATTCATCGCCACGTGAAGACCATCCATGAGATAGGTCTCGACCGCATCGGCTGCGCGCGCAATGGCGCGGTCCACAACGCCCCGCTCGCTCGCTGGGAATTTCGAGAGTACTCGATCGCTGAGGTCCCACTCGGGATGACCCCTGTCGACGCCGATGCGCAGCCGCGGAAACTCACGGCCGACGTGCTCGATCACCGACTTCAGGCCGTTGTGCCCCCCTGCCGACCCGGATGATCGTAAGCGGAGCTTCCCAAGAGGCAACTGGGCTTCATCGACAATCACAAGAACGTCCGCGGGAAGAATCTTGTAGAACGCCATGACCGCATGGACTGCCTGGCCACTGTGATTCATGAACGTCCGGGGTTCCACCAGCACGACGGCGCGGTCCTTGATCACCGCGACGTCGGCAATCGATTTCCATTTCCTCAGCTTCGCGTTCCAGCGTCCGGCCAGCTCTCCGACGACTTCGAAGCCAACGTTGTGCCGCGTTCCGGTGTACTCGTCCCCAGGGTTCCCCAATCCGACAATCGCCTTCATTGCACTTCGTGCACATCCTGAAATCAATCAGCAATCTGCAATCGGCACGCTGCCGTCTCTTACTTCTTCTTGTCCTCCTTCTTGGCTTCCTTCTTCTTGTCGTCCTTCTCGGCCTCTTCCTCGTCCTTCTTGCCCTTCTTGATCACTTCCGGTTCGGCCGGCGTCGCCGTCGCGACGGCTGCCGCCTCGGCCGGCGCCGCCACCTCTTCGGCCTTCGGCAGGATGACGTGCACGAGCATCATGTCGAGGTCGCTGATCGGCTTCCATTTCGGGTTGGTCGCGATGTCGCGCACGCGGACGCCCTGGTGCAGCATCAGCTCGCTGACGTCCACGTCGACGTGCTCGGGAATGTCCGCCGGCAGCACCTCAATCTGGATCTCGCGTCGGATGAACTCGAGGACGCCGCCCTGCTGCTTGACGCCCTTCGGCTCGCCGTGGACGACGATCGGGATGGTCACCTGCAGCAGCTTGTCCATCGCGACGCGGTAGAAGTCGGCGTGCAGGACCTCGTGCGTGACCGGGTCGAGCTGAAAGTCCTTGCAGAGCACGCGCGCATCGCCCGTGCCGGCGAGCTTCAGCGCGATGAGCGTGTTCTGTCCCGACTCGGAATGCAGGATCTTCAGCAGCGCCTTGGGCAGCACCGCGATCGGCGTCGCGGCCTTGCCGTCGCCGCCGTACACCACGGCCGGCACCTTGCCCTCGCGGCGCGTGCGGCGGGCCTCATTCTTTCCGAACGTCTCGCGCGTCGTCGCTTCGAGTGTCGCGTCCATATGTTCCTCTGTAGGGACTTGGGGACTTGGGGACTTGGGGACCTGGGGACAGGAGACTCAAAAACCGCCTGTCATCAGTCCCCTAGTCCCTAGTCCCTAGTCCCTAGTCCCCAGTCCCCAGTCCCCAAGTCCCCAGTCCCCTACACAAACAACGAAGACACCGACGTCTCCTCGTGAATCGACTTGATGGCCTGCCCCAGCAATCGCGCCACCGACAGCACCTTTATCTTGCTGCAGGCGGCGCCCGCCGCCGACGCCGGGATCGTGTTGGTCACGATCAGCTTGTCGATCGGCGACTTCTCGATCTTGTCGATCGCCGTCCCCGACAGGACGCCGTGGACGGCGCACGCGATGACGCGCGCGGCGCCCTTCGCCTTCAGCGCGGTCGCGCCCTTGGTAATCGTGCCGGCGGTATCGATGATGTCGTCCTGCAGGATGCACGTCCGGCCTTCGACCCCGCCGAGCACGTTCATCACCTCGGCCGTCCCATCGTCGCTGCGCCGCTTGTCGATGATCGCGAGCTCGGCGTCCAGCCGCTTGGCGTAGGCGCGCGCGCGCTCCGCACCGCCGGCGTCCGGCGAAACCATCGTCACCTTCGGGTACCCGAGCCGCGAGAGGTAATCGATGATGACCGGCGCGGCGAACAGATGGTCGACCGGTATGTCAAAGAACCCCTGAATCTGCGCCTTGTGCAGATCCATCGTCAGCACGCGGTGCGTGCCCGCCGCGCTCAGGACGTTGGCCACGAGCTTCGCCGAAATCGGCACGCGTGGCTTGTCCTTGCGGTCCTGCCGCGCGTAGCCGAAATACGGCAGCACGGCCGTGATGCGCGCAGCCGACGACCGCTTGAACGCGTCGATCATGATCAGCAGCTCGATGATGTGCTGATCGACCGGGTTGCAGGTCGGCTGAACGATGAAGACGTCCGTGCCGCGGATGTTCTCGTCGATCTGAAACGAGACCTCGGAATCCGGAAACCGTCGCAGCCGCGCCTGTCCCAGCGTGACACCCAGCACGCCCGCGATTTCACGCGCGAGATCCGGATGCGCACTCCCTGAAAACACTTTCAGTTCGCCGAAACCGATCGCCATGAAGGGGTGCCCACGCTCACGAAAGACAAGTTGACCTTCATCCACTTTCAATTCGCCGAAACCGTTCGCCATGAAGGGATCACCCATCAACCTGCTGCCGGCGCGAGTTGGCTGGGGCGGAAGGATTCGAACCTTCGAATACGGGTTCCAAAGACCCGCGCCTTACCGCTTGGCGACGCCCCATTCATGTCCCGCGCCTATCTCGATTTGGAGAAGCTGACCTCAGGAGTGGCTGTAACCACGCGGTGCAAACGGCAAGTTTATCCGATGGGCTTACATACGGGCAAGTGCCCGGTACCTCTTGCGGTTGATCGTTCTCGTCACGAGCGGACGGGGCGAGGCCGGCCTGCACAACGCGCCGGCAGCGCCGGCGGCGGCCACCCGGCTGGAGAACAGCCCGAATACGGCAGAGCCGCTGCCCGTCATCGCGGCGTGGGACGCACCTGCTTTCCGCAGCGCCCTGACCAGGCGCACGATCTGAGGATGATGCGCCGCGACGGGCGCTTCAAGGTCGTTTTGGAGGTCTGGGAGCGCGAGGCTTTCACCCGATCGCAGCGCGAGGCGTTCAGCCGAGCGGCGCCGGCTCGCCTGAAAGGCTCGCCCTCCGGCCATTTGATCGAACCAACCAAACGCCTCCTTCGTGCTCACGCCGAACGACGGAAGCACGAGCACGACCCACGCAGCCGGATAGTCGATCAGCGGAAACAGCCGATCGCCGCGCTCGAGACCGAGCGCCGTTCCGCCTTCGAGGAAAAACGGCACGTCGGCGCCCACCTCCGCGGCGGTCGCCCGCAGCCGCGCTTCGTCGACGTGCCAGAGACGCCCGAGCGCGCGCAGCGCGGCCGCGGCGTCGCTGCTTCCGCCGCCAAGCCCCGCCTGCCGCGGAATTCGCTTCACGAGATCGACGGAAATGTCGCGCACACTCCCCCGACGGCCGGAGACCGCCCACAACCGCTCGGCCGCGCGCCAGATCAGGTTCGTGTCGTCGGACGGACAATCCGGGTCGTCGCAAGTGAGGCGAAACGGCCCGCGGGCTGCGCGAATCGTCAACGTGTCGTGCAGCGCGATCGATTGAAAGACGTTCTGCAGCTCGTGGTAGCCGTCGGCGCGCAGACCCAGCACGCGCAGCGACAGATTAATCTTCGCGAACGCCCGGACGCGCATGACGCAACTCATCGAGCGTGATGGGCTCGGCGGTCGGGGGAATCCGCACGCGGAACACGTCGGGGCCGAGCGGCTCATTCAAGCTGACCTGAGACAGCGTCAGGATCAGGTCGAAGCGCTGGCCGCCCGCGAAACGGATTGAGCGGGGCAAGCCCTCCTGAACGACGCGATATTCGGCGCGCCAGTCGTCGCGGCCGCCTTCGCCGCGGTGGATGACCGCCGCGACGTGCCACCGCCCGATCCGATCGCGGTGCAGGTAGAGCTCGGTCGGCCCATCGGGAACAACGCGCCAATCGTTCCCGAACGATCGGCCGTCTGCGGAGTCGGGGGCCTGGGCGCAGCCCGTGAGCGCGGCCTTCAGATCCACGGGATCGAGCGGCACACCGGCCACGGCTTCCAGCACCGGCGCCGCGGGGCCGTGTTCGAGCACCCGATCATCGCGAGGCAGCAGCACGGTCGCGTCCTGGCTGGATGCGACGAGGATGAAGACGGGTGCGCCGGCGGGGGCGACCGCCTCGATCCGCGCGGACGCCGGCGGCGCGAGACCCACGAGCAGCCGGCCGCGCAGCCGCCGGCCGCCGACCGATCCGCTGACGCCGATCTCGGCGCTCATCGTCGATACCCCGCGGCACGCTGCGGTCGCGTCCGCAATCGCGTCCGCTACGTCGGCGGCCGGCGCACCGGGTCCCGCCGGCAGCTTCATCAGTGTCGCGCCGCACGACGCGCAGAGCAGCGCGAGGACGAGTACAAACGCCCCCGCTCGCGGCTCGTGGCTCGACGAGCCTGTCCTCGGCGGGAGGCTCATCCTTCGACTATCATCGTTTGTTGAGCTTCTGCTTTGCGGCGCGGATCTTCTTGTCGATGTCGGATTTGTCGATCGAGTCGCCGTCTCCCGCGAGCGCGCGCGTCCAGGCCGCGATCGCATCATCGTAGCGCCCCAGCTTGAACAGCACCTGGCCGTAGTGCTCCTGGATGACGGAGTTCGTCTTGAGCTGATTCGCGGCGCGCTTCAGGTTCTCCTCGGCGAGATAGAGCTTGTCGGCCTTGAAGTATGCCCAG
>QHWJ01000243.1 GCA_003222535.1 Acidobacteriota bacterium
AAACTCGAATTCGAAATCGGACACGGCGCGCAGGCCGCGCACGATCACCTGCGCGCGCCGGCGCTCGACATAATCGACCAAAAGCCCGTCGAACGTGTCGACCTCGACGTTCGGGTGCTCCTTGAACACCGCGCGCGCGATCTCGGTGCGCTCGTCCACCGAGAACAGCGGCGCCTTCTCGGCATTCAACAGGATCGCGACGATGATTTGATCGAACATGCGCGTGCCGCGCGAGATGATGTCGACGTGGCCGTTGGTCAGAGGGTCGAAAGACCCGGGGTACACCGCAAGCGTGGACATTTACGTGTTCAATTCGTAGAACGCGAGCGCCGAGTCGCCGCTCGTCACGCCCCGGACGCGACCGAGAGGTCCGGCGCGGCCGGGCGTCGGCCTGCGGCGCGCATGCTCGATCACGAGCACGCCGCCCGGCGCCAGCACCTCACCCGCGGCGGCAATGACCGCGCCGGGCTCGTCCTCGTAGGGCGGATCGAGCACGACAATGTCGAAGGCCTTCGTCGTGCCGCAGTCGTCGATCGCCCGTGCGACAGTTGCGCGGATGATAGCATAGCCGTTCGCCACGCCGCAGTGCGCGAGGTTCTCGGCGATGAGCGCCTGCGCGCGGCGATCGTGTTCGACGAACGTCACCATCGCCGCGCCGCGACTGAGCGCTTCGATCCCGACCGCGCCCGTGCCGGCGTAGCCATCGAGCACGCGCGCGCCGGCGATGCGCGGCGCGAGAATATTGAACAGCGTCTCGCGCAGCTTGTCGGACGTCGGCCTCAGCCCGTCCCATGTCGGTGCTTTCAGACGACGGCCCTTCAACGAACCCGCGATCACTCGCATCGCTTACGCTCGTCACGCTCGGCCAGAGCCTTCGCGCTCCGACCTCGCTCGGCTAAAGAGCGTGTGAAGAAATCACGTACAACGCAGAAACCGCTGAACCCGCAGAGAAAAATGTTTAGGGTTTTGCTGCGTGCTCTGCGTTCAACGTCGTATTTCTTCACAGGCTCTAACGCCTTCGCGCTCCGGCCCACGCGACCTACCCGACCCACGCGACCCACCCGACCTACCCGGCCCACGCGACCTACCCGACCCACGCGACCTACCCGACCCACCCGACGCACGCCACCCACCCCCACGCGACCTGCCCAACCTACGCGACCTGCCCAACCCACGCGACCTACCCGACCTACTTGACCCACGCGACCTACTCGACCCACCAAGCCTACCCGACCCCGATCAGTTTGAACCGCTGCTCCCAGTTCGCCAGCAGCTTGTCGATGCCCCCGGGCGTCGGCGAGGAGACCTCGAACCACCGGGCCGCCTCGCGGTGGGCGGTGTCCATCAGCTCGCGGTCGCGGACGAGATCGATCAGGCGGAATGTGGGGACGCCGGCCTGTCGCGTCCCGAAGAAGTCCCCCGCTCCGCGCAATTGCAGATCGCGCTCGGCGATCTCGAACCCGTCGGCCGTCTCCGTCAGCGCCTTCAACCGCTCGCGCGCCTCGTCGGACAGCGGCGACTGATACAGCAGAAAGCAGAACGACTGGTGGCGATCGCGACCGACGCGTCCTCGAAGCTGATGGAGCTGCGACAGCCCGAAGCGCTCCGCGTGCTCCACGAGCATGACGCTCGCGTTCGCCACATCGACGCCCACTTCCACCACCGTCGTCGAAACCAGCAACTGCAGCTCCCCGGCCGCGAACGCCTTCATGACGCGTTCCTTTCCATCCGTTTTCAGGCGCCCGTGCAGCAGCCCGACCTTGTATTGGGGGAACTCCTCCTGCGCGAGGTGGTCGGCCATTTCTGTCGCGGCCTTGAGATCGATCTTCGCGGACTCCTCGACGAGCGGATAGATGACGTACGCCTGCCGGCCGGCGTCGAGCTGCCCGCGGACGAACTGGTAGACCTCGTCGCGTCGCGATTCCGGCTTCACCAGCGTCTTGATCGGGAGCCGTCCGGCCGGGAGATCGCGAATCATCGAGACGTCGAGGTCGCCGTGCACTGTCAGCGCGAGCGTGCGCGGAATCGGCGTCGCCGTCATGACGAGCACGTCGGGATGCAGACCTTTTGCCCGCAGCGTCGCGCGCTGCAGCACGCCAAAGCGGTGCTGCTCGTCGATGACGACCAGCCCGAGCGCCTTGAAGCACACGTCTCCCTGCACCAGCGCGTGCGTGCCCACGACGAGCTGGATCGCGCCCGACTCGACCTGCGCGAGCTGCTCCCGCCGCGCGGCGCCCGCCGTCGAGCCGGTCAGCAGGGCGACACGAAACCGGGACGCGTGCAGCAGTTGGGTGATGTTCATGAAATGCTGCTCGGCCAGTATCTCGGTCGGCGCCATGAACGCCACCTGCAGCCCGTTTTCCATCGCCACCAGCGCCGCCAGCAGCGCGACGATGGTCTTGCCGCCGCCCACGTCGCCCTGAAGCAGCCGGTTCATCGGGTGCGGCTTCTGCAGGTCTCCGACAATCTCCTTCAACGCCTGCCGTTGACCGCCCGTCAGCCGGAACGGCAACACCGCGCGCGCCGACGCGCGAATGCGATCGTCCACGTGTATCGCGACCGGCTTGTGCTCGGCGGCGGCCGACTGCCGCCGCGCGAGGACGCCCATCTGGAACAGGAAGGCCTCCTCGAAAATCAGCCGCTGCTGCGACGGCGTCGCGAAGCGATTCAGCGCATCGATCGGCGCATCCGGCGGCGGAAAATGCGCGGCCAGCAACGCGGCGGATCGCGACGGCAGGCCGAGCCGGATGCGAAGGTCTTCGGGCAGATGGTCGGGCAGGTCGGCCGGGAGCCGCTGCAGCGCTTCGTACACGAGCCGACGCTGCATTTTCGGCAGCACCGTACGCGTCTTCTCGTACACGGGCACGATCCGCCCGGTGTGAATCGTCTCGGCATCCTCCTCGTCGAGGATTTCGTGCTGAGGGTTCGTCATCTGCAGGCTCACGGAGCCGCGCATCTCGACGGCGCCGTACAACACGACGTGCTGGCCACGCATGAACACGTCGCGCAGGAACGGCTGGTTCAGCCACACGGCCCGAATCGATCCGCTCCCGTCGTCGACGGCGGCTTCGAAGATCTTGAATCCGACGCGGCGCGTCGACCGGAGCCCGCAAGCGAGCACCCGTCCTGCGATCGAGGCCATCTGCCCGGGTTTCAGTGAAGCAATCGGCTGGAGACGGCTGCGATCTTCGTAGCGGAGCGGAAAGCGGTACAGTAGATCTTCGATAGTGATCAGCCCGGCGTGCTCGAGGTCCGCGGCGCGACGAGGTCCGACGCCCTTGAGAAACTGCAAAGGCGTCGACAGCACGGGGTCGGAGCCTTTTTCGAGGGGCTCGCTGGAAAAGGGGTCTGACCCCTTTCTGGTCATTGCACGATTATGGCGTGTCCCCGCTCCACCTGGATCTCGCGGATGCGCGCCGGCAGCGCAAACGGATCGTCGAGGCCGATGCCGGAAGGCTTGTCGGGCGTCCGCGAGTAGTAGCTGACGATCTCCTGCAGCAGCAGCTTGGGAACCGGCACGCTGCTGACGCTCGCGGACTCGAGCTGGAAGTGCCCGACGCCGTTGCTCGTCTTCAGCACGCCGACGGCGGTGACCGGCAGTCGTCCCATCAGGTAGTTCATCGGATCGAGCAGGCTGGTGGGATTCTTCTGCTTGCGCACGGCGTCGAGATCGACGACGGCGCGGCCCGACACGCGGCCGGTCCCGAGAATCGTGACGGACGGGTCGACGACGCCCGTCGGCAATTGCTCGCCGGCTTCGTAGACCAGATACGAATTCACTTCGTTTTCGGTGACCGTGGTGCGGCGCGCCTGCCCGGCCGACCGCTCGCCGTGCGCCGTGATCGTCGCGACCTTCTGCTTCATCAGCGAGGCGTCGCGCCGCGAGGCGCGGACGTCCGCGCGCGGGACGGCGGCGAGCGATGCGAGGACGCTAATCGCGACGGCGATGAGGAGCGCAAGGCTTTCCGCCTTCGCCGAAGCTACGGCGGACCGCCGAAGCCTTGGCGGAGGCTGGTCAGCCGAGCGTCCCGGCGAGCCCCCGCCTGAGCTCGCGTGTTTCCCGGGCGAGCCGAGGCGGGAAAGGCTCGCGCTCCCGCCTGCGTACGATGTGCTCACGTGCCTTCGAACCATAACGTTCCACCGCCGGAACTATTATAGCCTCTACGATTTGGGCGGGCGATCCCCCCGGCGGGCGCGCATGACGAGCTCGAGCTTACGCCGTTCCATGAGCTCTTCGAATACGCGGAATTTGGCCTGCTGGCGGATGTCGAGCACTTGATTGATCGCGTCGTACGCCTTCTTCACGTCCGTGGCTGCGCGCGTCTCGAGCTCCTGCAGCGCGTTCAGCCGATCCTTGATTTGCGCTTCGTCCAGCTGGGGAGCGTTCGCGAGCTGGCGAAGCTCCGTGACGAGGCGCGCGCGCTCCCGCTGCGTCTGGCGCCTGACATCCTGCAGCGCCTTGAATCGGGACAGGAATCGCGTGAAGTGCTCCTCGTCTATCTTGAGCTGCTCCTGCGCCTGCATCAGCGCGTATGCATCGAACATGCGCTGGATTTCAGCGGGCGTCACCCCCTGTTCGTCGCCAGCCGCCCGGCCCTGCCGCTGCCCCGCCCGCCCGCCCTGGGCGAGCGGTCCGTAGTCAAGGCTTCGGCGAGGTCTCGCCGAAGTTCGCGGCTGCGAGAGTGTCCCGCGAACGAAGGCGGACGGCCGAGAACCGGGGCCCCCGCCGCGCGTATTTTGCGCGGTGGGGTGGCAATACCGGGAGTATTTGAGCGAGGAGCAACGCAGCCCGCGCCGGGGTCCCCAACGCGGCAGCCGCGTTGGGGTGGGGCGGGGATGCATCGCCCGTCGAACGGGGTCCCCAATGCAGCCAGACTCTCACCACGGGCTGCTAACAACGACGAACCGGCGGCCAGCGCGAGGATGGCGCCGACTGTGAGAAGATTCAACACGATTTTCATGAAGCGGTTCAATTATCGGGTTACGCGCCGGAAGGCGCCAGTTGTTCGTTCAGCAGTCGCCGGAGCTCGCGCAGCTCGTCGTCGTTCATGTGCGTGACCGCGTGCTCCGCGCTGCCGTGTGGCGCGAGTCCCGCCTCGCCCGCCGTCTCCAGATCAAGATCCGCGGTGAGGCTCGTCGGTCGCCGCGCCGGTGGTCGATGGAGGGGCCGGCGCCAGCGGCGTTCGCAGGGCGACCTTTTCAGCGTCGCCGTGTGCCCCGGATTGCGGCGCCAACACGCGCGAGCTCAGTACCACGGCGACGATCAGCGACGCGGCGGCGACCGCTGACAGAGGCATGAGCAGGCGTCTCCACGTCGCCGCATCCTGCAGGGAACGCCCCGGCACGTCCTGCGCGACCACGTTCCGCACGCGCTCGGACAGGTGATCCCAGAACAGCGGCGACGGCTCCGGCACGTCGAAGGCCGCCGCGGTCGACATCATCGCGCGCAGATCCGTCAATTGCCGCCGGCACTCGTCGCATGAGGCCAGATGCGGCGCGGAGGCCTCGGACCGCGTGCCTTCCGCCACGTCGATGAGCTCGACGGCGTTCAGGTGCATGGCTAGAACTCCTCCCCGAGGAGCTTCTTCAGGTTGCCGAGCGCGTGAAAAAAATTCGCCTTCACCGCGCCGATCGAGCTGCCGAGCACGTCGGCGATTTCCTGATGCGACATCTCGTGATACGTCCGCAGGATCAACGTCACCCGCTGCTTGCGCGGCAGCTGCGCGATCGCCGCGCGCACACGTGCGCCGCGCTCGTCCTTCAGCATTCGTTCCGGCGGCGACTCGGCGCGCACATCGATGAACTGCCGCTCTTCGATTGATTCGGTCGGCGCGCTGAGGGGCGACTTCGCCTTCAGGCGGTTGAGACACACGTTCACGCCGATGCGATAGAGCCACGTGGCCAGCGACGACTGACCGCGGAAGGCCCGCAGCCCGCGAAACGCGCGCAGGAACACATCCTGCGAGAGATCGCTGGCGTCTTCGTGGTTGCCGACAAAGCGATAGCAGAGCTGATACACCGACCGGCGGTGGCGTTCGACGATGAGGTCGAATGCGCCGGGATCGTCGGCGAGGCAGGCGTCGACCAGCGCCCGCTCGTCCAGCTCCGCGAGCGGCGTGTCAGCCGACGCCATCGTCTCTGGCCGAGGGACAGCGCCGCGCCGATCGCCGGGCCGTTGCGGCGTCGCGGCGGTGCCGGCCGGTTGCCACGGTCCCGTGAGCGTCCATGCGAGCGGAGAGGGCATCAGTTGGCTTCACGTCGATTAGACAGGCGTGTCGGCCGAAGGTGACAGCGCCTAGGGCTGGGGCCGGGCCAGCATGAGCTGCTTGACCTCGTCCGGGGTCGGAAGCCCGCCGCGCGCTCCGAGGGCGCGGCAATTCAGCGCTGCGACGGCGTTCGCGTAGCTCAGGACATCCTCGATATCCCCGTCCGGAAAGCCGAGGCAACCGGCGGCGAAGGCCCCGCGAAAGGCGTCGCCCGCACCCGTGCTGTCGACGCAATCAACCGGAAAGGGCGCCGTCCGGATCTCACGCCCGTTGCACCAGGCGAGGCTGCCCTCGGCGCCGAGGGTGACACAGACCAGCGCCGCGCCAAAATCCCGCGCCATGCTTTCAAGCGCGCGCCCCAGACCTTCGTGCCCTGTCAGCGCCGACGGGAATTCCTCGGCCGCAATGATCACATCGATGTTCTGCAGGAGATCGTTGATACCGGGCCGGACTTTTTCGACGTCGACGATGGTGGGAATCCCGGCCTCTCGCGCGTAGCGCGCGGCCTGTGTCGACGCCGCCGTCTGGTGGCAGTCCACGATCAGGACGCGGCCCGAGGTCACCGCCGCCTTCGGGACGTCAGCCGGCTCCATGCTGAGCGCCGGATGGCGGTCCCAGAGCACTGTGCGCTCGCCGGACCGCGCGTCGACGAGCACCACGGCGAACTGATTAGTGGCCCCAGGCACGATGCGGGCGGCGCTGATGTCCACGCCCTCGCGAGTCAGGCTGTCTCGCGACACCGTGCCCAGTGCGTCGTCGCCAAAGCTCCCGACGTAAGCCGTCCGCCAACCCAGTCGGGCACATGTGGCTATTGCGGTCGCTATCTGTCCCCCCGGCAGCCGCGCGAACCGCTGGAGCCGCTGCTTCGTGTTCGCGGTTGGGTATTCGGCCACCACGGCAACCAGGTCGACGCTGTTCAGGCCGAATCCGGCCACGTCGACGGGCCGATCGCCCGCCGGGAGGGAGAAAGGAATCCGCACGGCGCGCATCGTAGCATCCGTTCCAGCAACTTCAGACTTCACCAGACTTCCCGACTTCCGACTTTCCTCCCTGTCCCACCCGACCTACCTGACCTACGCGACGCGACCTAACTGACCTACGCGACCTACCTGCCCTACGCGACCTACCTGACCTACCCGACGTACGCGACCTACCCGACCTACGTGACCTACCTGCCCTACCCGACCTACGCGGCCTACGCGACCTACCTGCCTTACGCCCTTCCTTTCTCAACGGTATATTGACCTTCGCCTTTCTTTTGCGTATAGTCGATGTGTCAGCGAGGTGCCCGATGCTTCCTCTCACGAAACGGCAGCGAGAGATCCTCGACTACTTGAACGAGTTCATTTCGCAGCACGGCTACGCCCCGAGCCTCGAGGAAATCGGACGTCGCTTCGGCCTCTCTTCGCTCGCCACAGTGCACAAGCACCTCACGAACCTGCAGGAGAAAGGCTTCATCAAGCGGGCCTGGAACCGGAGCAGGTCGGTGGAGATGGTGCCGACGCGAACGGGCGGGCGCGCGGTCGAGCTGCCGCTGCTCGGCTACGTGGCCGCCGGGGTGCCGATCGAAGCGGTGGCCTCGAACGAAACCATCACGATCCCGGAGGACCTCGCCGGCAAGAGGGACACCTACGTGCTCCGCGTCCGCGGCGACTCGATGATTGACGAGCAGATCCGCGACGGGGACTTCGTGGTTGTCGAGGACCGCAAGACCGCCGACAACGGCGAGATGGTGATCGCGCTGCTGCGCGGATCCGACGTGACGCTCAAGAAGTTCTACCGTGATCCGGGCGGCAAGATCCGCCTGCAGCCGGCCAACGCCGCCATGCAGCCAATCTTTGCGGACCCCGAGCAGGTCCAGATTCAGGGCGTCGTTGTCGGGGTGATGCGGAAGTATTGAGATCCGCCGGCCAAACGTTAGACGTTACACTTGGGAATGGCCGATCAGCCGAAGCAGATCAATTTCACCATCGTTCCCGACGAGAATTCGTCGGCGCCGCGGACCTACTCGAACTTCTGTTCCATCGCGCACACACCGTTCGACTTCACGCTCACCTTCTGCGAGGTGATGCCGCTGTCGGAGAAGGAAATCAAGGAAGCCGAAACCGACCACGTCGTCCGCGCGCCGGTGCGGACGAAGATCGTCGTCCCCGTGCAGTTCGTCCCGAATCTGATCGCCGCCTTGCAGGAACACTGGCGTGTGTACTCGGAGTCTTACAGTAACGTCGGCTGGAACAAGGGCACGGGAACTATTCAATAGTCGTTGGTGGTCGGTCGTTCGTCGTTGGGCCCAGGCGAAATGAAAACGTTCCGCGAGACGCGCGCGCTCCTCGACACGCTCGAAACCCAGCATCCCGGCGCGGACACCGAGCTTCACTACACGACCGCGTTCCAGCTGCTCGTGGCAACCATCCTGTCCGCGCAGTCCACCGATGCGCGCGTCAACATGGTCACGCCGGCGCTCTTCAAGCGTTATCGGGACGCACGTGCGCTGTCGAAAGCGACCACGGCGGCGCTCGAGCGGCAGATTCACTCCACCGGGTTTTTTCGCGCCAAATCGAAGGCGCTCATCGGCATGGCGCAGGCGCTCGTGAAGGACCACGCCGGCGCCGTGCCGGCGAGCATGGAGGCGCTCATCGAGCTGCCGGGCGTCGGGCGCAAGACGGCGAACGTCGTGCTCGGCCACGCGCTCGGCGTGCCGGGGCTGCCGGTCGACCGTCACGTTCTGCGGGTGGCGAACCGGATTGGCATCGCCGAGTCCGACGATCCCGTCGTCGTCGAGCAGCAACTGTGCGACGCGGTGCCGGCGGAGCGGTGGACGCGGACGTCCGACACGCTCATCCTCCACGGCCGGCGCATCTGCCGGCCCAAACCGCTCTGCGACCAGTGCGACGTGCGGGACGACTGCGGCTTTTACCGCACCTCGGTCGCGCGCGTTCGCGTTCGCCGCGCCAAGCCCGCGCGCCAGGCCAGTGGACCGACACGCCTTCGAACGCCTCGTCGCTGAAGCGCTCGCCTCCATCCCGCGACGCTTCAAGAAGGCGATGCAGAACATCGCGATCGTCGTCGAGGACGAGCCGTCTCCGGCGCTGCTCGAGGAGATGGAGATCGAGCCGCCGGATACGCTGCTCGGGCTGTATCAGGGGACTCCGCTCACCGAAAGGACGTGGGGGTACGGCAACGCCCTCCCCGATCGCATCCTCATTTTTCAGAGGCCGCACGAACGCGACGCGGAGGACGAAGACGATCTCGTCGTCGCGATCGGCGAGACGCTGATCCACGAGATCGGCCACTACTTCGGCATGAGTGAGGAGCAGATTGAAGAGATCGAGGAGCGATACTGGCGGGGAGACGAACAGGATTAGGTGCGGGTGCGAGGTGCGAGTGCCGGTGATTCGCAAGCGGTTCGGGCAGCACTTTCTGGAGCCGGCGTGGGTCGACAAAGTCATTCGCGCGATCGATCCGAAACCAGACGAGCTCTTCATCGAGATCGGTCCCGGACGCGGCGCGCTCACGCGCCCGCTCGCCGCGCGCGCGAAGAGCGTCGTCGCATTCGAGATCGATCGCGATCTCGCGGCGGCGCTCGAGGCCGACGCACCGTCCAATCTGACGGTGATCGTCGAGGACTTCCTCGAGCCCGATTGGTATATGGGCTTCGACCCGCACCAGGTGCCGCGGGTCATCCGCGTCGCCGGCAACCTGCCGTATAACGTCGCGTCGCCGATTCTGTTCAAGCTCGTCGAGCAGCACCGCACGTATGCGGCCAACGGCCTGCCGTTCGGGGATGCCACGGTCATGCTGCAGCGCGAGGTCGCCGATCGGCTGATCGCGCCGCCGGGCAGGAAGGAATACGGCGTGCTCAGCATCCTCATCCGGCACCGGGCGCACGTCGAGATGATCATGAGGCTGCCGCCCGGCGCGTTCCGGCCGGCGCCGAAGGTTCACTCGGCTCTCCTTCGCCTGCGGTTTCATCCCGCCGACCCGCCTGTGGTCGACAGGGCCGTCTTCCAGGCGATGGTCCAGGCCGTGTTTACGCGTCGCCGTAAAACCATGGCGAACGCACTGCTCGCCTTCGAAAAGGGAGATCGCACTTCGTTTCCGACGCCGGCGGAGGCGTTGGCGGCGGCGGGCCTGGACGCGCACCGCCGGCCGGAAACGCTCTCGATCGCCGAATTCGCGCGGCTCGCCGACGTGTATACAGGAAAACGCTCAGCTGTGCTATAGTTTCGCTGTAAGTATCGGTAGTGTCCGGCTTTAGCCGGACCTTGCACATCCTGCCCTCTTGTTTCAGGCGCGCCCAGCAGCCTGACCGAGCCGCCGCGGCGGCTCCCATCGACCGGATCGTCTCCGCCAGGAGTGCGTCCGCCGACGGCCAACGCAAAGCCCGCTGAGACCGCAACGGATGGTTTGCGTTTGCGCGCTTTGCGACCCTTGCGTTCCCTGGTGTTCACCGATGCTCGAAGTCGTGGCGCTTGGCGGACTTGGCGAGTTCGGCATGAACATGCTGGCGCTCACCTATGGTGAGACGACGATCGTCGTCGATGCCGGCGTGATGTTTCCGGATCCTGAACTGCTGGGCGTCGATCGCATCATTCCGGATCTCACGTACCTGCAGCAGAAAGGGCGCGTGGCGGCGCTCGTGCTGACGCACGGCCACGAGGATCACATCGGCGGCGTGCCGCACGTGTTGCCGCTCGTCGACGGACCGATCTACGGGTCGCCGCTGACGCTGGCGCTCGTCGAGCCGAAGCTCGAGGAGCACGGCCTCGAAGGCTATCGGCTCGTCCCCGTGCGGCCACGCGATCGCGTCACCGTCGGCCCGTTCACGATTGAATTCATCCGCGTCACGCACAGCATCCCCGATTGCGTTGCGCTCGCCATCCATACCGCGGTCGGCGTCGTGGTCCACACGGGCGACTTCAAGGTCGACCAGACGCCGATCGACGGCCAGCACTTCGACGTCCACCGCTTCGCGGAGCTGGGCGCCGCGGACGTGCTTGCGCTCTTCGCCGACAGCACCAACATCGACCGGCGGGGCTTCACCGGATCGGAGGTCGATGTCGTCGAGGCCTTCGAGGAAATCTTCACGAGCGCCACCGGGAGGCTGATCGTCGCGGCGTTCGCCTCCAGCATCTACCGGATGCAGATTCTCGTGGACCTCGCGGTGCAATTCGATCGCAAGGTCGCGTTCATCGGGCGCGGGATGATGCGGAACTCGGAGATCGCGCAGCGGCTCGGGTACCTGAAGATCCCGGCTGGTGTACAGATCCGCGACTCGGACATCCCGGCGTATCCCGCTCAGGACGTGTTGTGTCTGGCGACCGGATCGCAGGGCGAGCCGATGTCCGCGCTGTCGCGGATCGCGATCGACGACCACCGCTACGTGAAGGCCGGTCCCGACGACACCGTGGTCCTGTCGGCGCGGTCCATTCCCGGGAACGAGAAGGCGATCGGCCGGGTCATCAACCATCTGTCCCGCCGCGGCGCCGACGTCATCTACGAGGGCATCAAGCACGTCCACGTGTCGGGGCACGGCAGCGAGGAAGAGTTGAAGCTGATGCTGTCGCTCGTGCGGCCGAGGTTTTTCATCCCCGTCCATGGCGAATACCGCCAGCTTTCCCAGCACGCGCGGATCGCCGAGCGCGTGTTCGCCGGGCGCGACCCGAAGCCCGAGATCCTGCTGACCGAGAACGGCGACGTCCTGCATTTCGACGGGGCCGGCGCGCGGATCGCCGGCAAGGCGCCGGTCGGCCGCGTGCTCATCGACGACACGCGCACGGGCGAGGTCGGCGACGAGGTGCTGCGCGATCGCCGCCATCTCGCCGAGGACGGCCTCGTCGTCCCGGTCGTGGCGATCAACAAGCAGACCGGCGCGCTCGAAGGCGTGCCCGACATCATCACGCGCGGGTTCGTCATGGAAGACAGCCAGGCGCTGCTCGCCGACGGCGCGCGCCTGCTCGTCGACGTCGTCGAGCAGGCGAGCGTGGAAGAGCGCACCGACCAGGGGCTGATCAAGGAAAAACTGCGCGTTGAGCTGCGCCGCTTCTTCCGCAAACGTTCGGGGCGGCGGCCCTTCGTGCTGCCCGTCATCATGGAGATCTGACACGTGGGTGGATCGACTGTTTCGCGCCGCGCCAGCGAGTTCGTGGGGGTCGCGCTCTTTGCGGCCGCGCTGATCTGGATCATTTCGCTCGCCAGCTACGAGCCGACCGACGCGGTGTGGTTCTTCAGCACCGGCGCGCACGCGGCGCCGGCGAACTTCGCGGGACGCGTCGGCGCGTTTCTCGCCGAGCTGTCGTTCCAGCTGTTCGGCTACGCCTCGTACGTGGTGCCCGCGGCGATGGTGATCATCGGCTGGAACTACTTCTGGTGCCGCTCGTTCGACGCGGCCGCCACGAAGGCCACAGGCGCCGCGCTGCTCGTCGCCTGCATCGGCGCGTTCCTCAGCCTCATCTTCGGCAACATCGAGGTCTCGGGCAAAGCGTTCCGCGCAGGCGGGTACGCCGGCGAATTCCTCGCGAACCACCTGTCGGAGTACCTCAACCGCACCGGATCGCTCATCGTCATTCTCACGCTGATCTTCCTGGCGATCATCATGTCGACGCAGTTCTCCTTCGGCCGCTTCTTCGGCGCCGTCATCGCGGCGATCCGCGGCGGCGCCACGCGCGGGATAGACGCGTTCCACGAATGGCGTGAAGAGCGCCGGCGCGAGAGACAGCGTCGCGAGGTGATCGCGAAGCATACGAAGAAAGGCGCACCGCCGCCCGAAATCAGGACGCCGTCTGCCTCCGGCGAGGCGTCGGTGCCCAGGGCCGCCCGCAAACGCGACCGTGACGACGACGGCTCCGCGGCCGCCGCCGCGTCAGGGTTCGGCAGCCCGAAATCGTTCGCCCCGCCCAGGCCGCCGAAGGTGAGCATGGCCGCGCCCCCGCTTCCCTTGCCCGAGATCGAACCGACCTCGAAGGCGCCGGCCGAGCGACGCAAGGGCGACTACGCGCTGCCGCCCGCCGCGCTGCTCGACGCCGCCAAGACCGAACGCAAGATCGACGAGCGCGAGCTGATGGACGGCGCGCGGCTGCTCGAGGAGAAGTGTCGCGAGTTCTCGGTCGAGGGCAGCGTTGTGCAGATCCATCCGGGTCCCGTCGTGACGACGTTCGAGTTCAAGCCGGACGCCGGCGTGAAGTACTCGAAAGTCACCGGCCTGGCCGACGACCTCTGCCTCGCGATGCAGGCCGAATCGGTCCTGATCGATCGCATTCCCGGCAAATCGACCGTCGGCATCCAGATTCCCAACCGCACGCGCGAGCAGATTTCGCTGCGCGAGATGCTCGAATCCGAGGCGTACAGACGATCGTCGTCCAAGCTGACGATCGCGCTCGGCAAGACGATTCACGGCGAGCCGTTCATGGCCGATCTGGCGGCGATGCCGCATCTGCTGATCGCGGGATCGACCGGCGCCGGCAAGTCGGTCGCCATCAACGGCATGCTGACCAGCATCCTCTACCGCTCGACGCCCGACGATGTGCGGATGATCCTGATCGATCCCAAGCGGCTGGAGCTCGGGATGTACGAGGACATCCCCCACCTGATGACGCCAGTCGTCGTCGATCCGAAGCAGGCGGCCAATGCGCTGCGCTGGGCGGTCCGTGAGATGGAGGAACGCTACAAGACGCTCGCGGCCGAAGGCGTCCGCAACATCGAACAGTACAACCGGAACGTCCACCAGGCGATCCTGGAGAAGCGCACGCCCGACGACGGCCAGGAGCCCAAACCGCTTCCCTTCATCGTCGTGGTCATCGACGAGCTCGCGGATCTGATGATGGTGGCGAGCAACGAGGTGGAAGAATCGATCGCGCGACTGGCGCAGATGGCGCGCGCCGTCGGCATCCACCTGATTCTGGCCACGCAGCGTCCGTCGGTCGACGTCATCACCGGCCTCATCAAGGCGAATCTGCCGGCGCGCCTCGCGTTCCGCGTGGCCTCGAAAACAGACTCGCGCACGATCCTCGACGGCAACGGCGCCGAGCAGCTTCTCGGCAACGGCGACATGCTGCTCCTGCCGCCCGCCTCGTCGCGCTTCATCCGTCTGCACGGACCGTACATCTCCGAACAGGAGAGCGCGCGCCTCGCCAGCTTCCTCCGCAAGCAGGGCAAGCCGGTCTACGACGAAACGATTACGGCGGAAGACAAGACGACGGCCGACGGCCTCGAGCTGGACAAGGACGACCTGTACGACGAGGCTGCGAAAATCGTCGTGCAGAGTGGACAAGCGTCGATCTCGTACCTCCAGCGCCGTCTGCGGATCGGATTCAGCCGGGCGGCACGCCTCGTCGACATGATGGAGATGGAAGGCCTCGTGTCGCCGGCCATCGGCGGGAAGCCCCGCGAGGTGCTCGTCGACAAGCACTACTTCGACGAAGTCGACGCGCAGCTCCGTTGAGCACCGGTTCCACCATGGTCAAGCGAACATACCGGCGATGGAGCACAAGGCCCGCCGAGCGCGCCAGGAACGGCCTGCGTGCCGGGCTCTGCGGACTCTGCGTTCAACTCGCCGTCGCAGCACCTGTTCACGCCGCGCCGCCCGTGCGGACGATGTACAACCGGGCCCTTGCGCGGGAGCAGACGGTACGTGTGGTGCTCGCGGCGGACGATGCGGCGCCGGCCGTGCTGGCCGACGTCCGTGCGGTCGTGGCGGCGTACGAAATGGTCGTCGCGCACTATCCCTCGAGCGGATACAGCGACAACGCGCTGTGGCAGGCTGGACGTCTCGCGCTCGACGCCTTCGCCCGATTCGGTCAAGAGCGGGACAAGGACGCCGGCGCGCGGCTCCTTCGCCGGCTCGTCGCGGCGTATCCCACCAGCAGGCTCGTGCCGCAGGTACCCGAACAGCTCGCGCGCGCGGGCGCAGACGGCGTAGGGCGACCCTTTAAGGGTCGCCAAGGCGAACAGCTCGCGCGCGCGGGTGCAGAGCCCGCGGCGCCCGCCGGGCCGGAGCTTGCTCCGCCCTCGCGTTCAACGCTCGTGACCATCAGGAACATTCGCCGCGCCGCGCTGCCCGATGCCGTCCGGATCACGATAGAGCTCGACACCGAGGTACCGTTCCACGAGGAGCGCATTCCCGATCCCGCGCGGGTGTTCGTCGACCTGCCCGGCACGCGCGCCGCGCCGGCGATCGCCGGCCACACGATGCGGTTCGAGAGCGACGCCGACATCGTTCGTCAGGTCCGCATCGGCCGCCATCCGAACAACACCACGCGCATCGTGCTCGACGCAACGGGCGTCGCGAGCTACAGCATGTACCCGCTCTACAACCCGTATCGGCTCGTGATCGATTGCGTTCGCGCGACGATCGCGGCGGTCACGCAGGCACAAAAGGTACTGGAAGTGCAGCCCGAACCTCCGCCGGCGCCGTTGGCCGCCCGCCGCCTGACAACCGCCTGGCAGCGCCAACTGCCCGCGATGCGGTCGCGCGCGGCGACGCTGCTCGCGTACGCCTACTCCTCGGCTTCACCCGCCGCGCGCGTGGCGCGCCAGAGCGCCGAGAGCGCAACGGCGGCAGCCGAACCACCGCCGATCACGGACCTGGCGCCGATCGCTCCGCTGACGCCCGTCGCGCCGGCGGCGAAAAACCTCGCTGGCGGGTTCTCCATCGCCCGCCAGCTCGGGCTCGGCGTCTCGCGCATCGTCATCGACGCGGGTCACGGCGGCCACGATCCGGGAGCGAAGGGCAAGGGCGTCACGGAAGCCGAGCTCGTCCTCGACGTCGCGCTTCGGCTCGAGGAGCTGCTGCAGCAGGTGCCGGGCGTGGAGGCGATTCTCACGCGACGCACCGACGAGTTCATTCCCCTGCAGGAACGGACCGCGATCGCCAACCGCGAAGGGGCCGATCTCTTCCTGTCGATTCATGCGAACGCCAGCCCCCACGCGGCGGCGCGCGGCATCGAGACGTACTTCCTGAACTTCGCGAACAACCTGAGCGCCGCGGCCGTGGCCGCCCGTGAGAATGCCGCATCGGGTCAGGTGATGGGCGCCCTGCCCGACATCGTCAAGGCCATCGCGCTGAACAACAAGCTCGACGAGTCTCGCGACTTCGCCACACAGGTCCAGCGGTCGATGATCGAACGGCTGAAGGCGACGAACAAGACCATCAAGAATCTCGGCGTCAAACAGGCGCCGTTCGTCGTGCTGATCGGCGCGGCGATGCCGAGCGTGCTGGCCGAGATCTCGTTCGTGACCAACCCGCAGGAAGCGAGGCTGCTGAAAGGCAACGCCTACCGGCAGCGCATCGCGGAATCGCTGCTCAACGCGATCCGGAAGTATCAGACGTCGCTCAAAGCCGCGGCGACCGTCGCGCACCAGTAAGAGTCCCGCGTCGGTCCCGAGGTGCGCCGAGGGAAGGCCGGATACTACCCGCTTCGGGATTGGGGACTGGGGACTGGGGAAAGGGGACTGGGACTGGGGACCGGGGACTGGGGCGGATGTTGGTCCCGGTAGTGTCCGCCTTCAGGCGGACCGTGACCTGATCCAAGAAGACTTCCCGCGTCGGAGGACACGACCGCTTCACAGGAGATCAAGAGAGCAGGAGTTGTACTGTTCTTCAAAACACAACCTCCTGGTCTCCTGCCCTCGCGTTCAGACTCACGTCTGGGCCAAGATTCCGGCCTCCTGACCTCCTGTCCGAAGTCTTGCCGACGGCCAGGCATCGGGCGCCGCGCTTGACGCTCGGAGGGGCGCCGACGGCTGCATGGCGTTATCCGGCGCGCCGCGAAGGCTGCGAAGGCGGATCCGGTCGTGCCGGCTCCTGGTTGGATTGGGCGGCGCGCGTCACGATCACATGTCCAGACAACGCCTGCTCCTCACGCAGGCGCCGGCAGAACTCGCGAATGTCGGATCCAGACGCCGCGAACAACGCCGCGCGCACGGCTCGCACTTCGGCCACGATGGGGTCTTGCCACGGACCATCCTGCCCAATCACATCATTCATCGGCGTCCTCCATCAGCTCATCTGGGTACACAGAATCGGGGCCTCATAACCCTGTTCACGACACACACTCTCTACTCGTCGACGAAACGCGGCGTTCGCGATGTGGGCCACGTTCCACGTCAGGACGAAATCGATTCCGTGGTACGCCGCCACGGCGATGTGCGCTGCGTCGGCGGCTGCCTGCGCCGGTAAGGGCACCTGCTCGATCAACGTGGCGGCCAACTCGGCCGTCTCCGCCGTTACGTCCAACATCGGTAGGTCCGCAATGAACGCGATCCGACGCCGAGCCGCGTCCGGATCTCCAGCGCGGACTTCGTCGAGCACGACCTGCGAGATCACCAGGTCGAAGGACCGCCGCCGCCTCTCCCACCACGTGTGCGTCAATTGCTGGCGGCCAGCCGCGACCAAATCATGACTGGGCCGACTTGCCAAGTAGCTGACGACGCTCGTTTCGACGTAAACGCGGCGCTTCACCTGATGATGTTACTCCTCCTCGGATTCGGTGCCGCCCGCTGAGTCCGCCTAACGGCTGGCTCAGCGGCGCGCGGACGCTCGGCGACAGTACTGGGCGGCCATCGGGTGCAGCCGCGGGGTGTAAACCGTTCACCGACGCTTGTCTTTGGTCCTGAGTTTGGGTTTGGGCGTGGGAGACGGTTTCGCCGCCCGCTTCGCGTGGCTCGAACGCCGTGGCCGGAGCTTGATGAGCGTGAACGACTCCTCGCCCATGCTCGTAGAGGTTTACCTCCCCGAGACCATCCTCAAATTTCTGTAAGACTCCGTTCTGACTACCGCCCCACTGAATCATCTCTTTCAGCAAATAGATCGAGGCTGTCGACTCAAGACTGTGTTTCGCTCTCAGCCATAAGAACCGCGCCTCAAGAGACGCTATCCAGTGGAACTCCTGATACTCGTCCGGCGGGTACCCATAGAGACGATGCTTAGCATCCCACCGGTAGGCCCTAAAGTACTGAGGAAAGGCTCGAATGTCTGGCATACGCCGACGCTCCTCTGAGTCTTACTTCGTACTGAGTAGACCGCGAGGCTGCGCTCGCAGCCATCGCGGGCGACGGGGAGGCGTCGTGATCGCAGGGCATCCCGGTGCTCTGGATCGCCACGCGGTGGCTGACTGCGCTGTTGTCTAGGAGCGTGTCCGAGAAATGTGAACACGCTCATGGTAGGCCGGCTCCGCCGGCGAAAAACGGCCCGAATTCGCAAGGCGTTCCGCGCGAAGCGCGGCGACTAGGAGCCCGTGAGGCGTTGCTCAGACGGGCTCCTAGGAGCGGGAACGCACCCAGAACATCACGCCGGCGAGCAACGCTCCGAGCAGGACGGCCGCAATCGTAATCACCGCCGTCAGCCCGAGCGACCCGATCAACACGTCGGCCAGCCCGCTCAACTCGCTCTTCGGCGGCGGCTCGATGATCTTGACGATGATGGGCTGTGCTGGCTGAAGACTCGCCATCAACCACGGGCCATTCGCCGGCTGCCATGAGCCATCAGGCATCAGTCATTTTGGATAGCAGTCATCGCAAACGCCAGTTCAGCCAGCGTGCGCACCGCCACGCCGCTCGGGCCTTTCGGGAGATATGGCCGTGCCTCGTCGGCCCATGCGGTCCCGGCGATGTCGATGTGCACCCACGGGACGCCATCCACGAACTCCTTGAGGAACAGCGCCGCGGTGATCGAACCGGCCGCGCGTCCGCCGGTATTCATCAAGTCCGCGATGTCGCTCTTGATCTGATCGCCGTATTCATCGAACAGCGGCAGCTGCCACGCCCGATCCCCCGCGCGATCGGCGACCCTTCGCACGAGCTGCACCCACGCGTCCGGCGCCCCGAACAGTCCGCTGGTGATCTTGCCGAGCGCGACGACGACCGAGCCGGTGAGGGTCGCCACGTCCACCAGATGCGTGGCGCCGAGCTGCCGCGCGTACCAGAGGCCGTCGCCGAGAATCAACCGGCCTTCCGCGTCCGTGTTGATCACCTCGACGGTCTTTCCGGCCGCGCTCCTCAGGATGTCTCCAGGCTTGATGGCGCGCCCGCCGGGCATGTTCTCGGTCGTCGGCACGACGCCGATGACGCGTATCGGCGCGTGGAGCAGCGCGATCGCGCGCATCGCGCACGCAACCGCGGCGCCGCCGGCCATGTCGTCCTTCATCAGCTCCATCTTCTCGGCCGGCTTGATCGAAATGCCGCCTGTATCGAACGTGATGCCTTTCCCGACCAGGCCGAGCACCGGCGTTTCGGGCGCCCCCGGCGGCACGTGCCGGAACACGATGACGCGGGGCGGCTCGACGCTGCCGCGGGCAACTCCCAGGAGCAGGCCCATGCCGAGCTTTTCGATCTGTTTTTCGTCGAGGATCTCGACCGTGACGCCCGCGTCGCCGGCCAGCGCGGCGGCGCGCCTCGCGAATTCCGTCGGCGTCAGCGTGTTTCCCGGCTCGTTCGCCAGCTCGCGCGCGAGGTTGCTGCACTCGCCGAGCACTCGTCCGCGCGCGACGGCGGCACGGGCAGGGTCGAGCGTCGTGTCCATGCCGTTGAGGACGACCACGGTCCACGCGGGCGGCGCGGAGGGCGGGGGCTCGGCGGTCTTGTAGTTCCCGCCATAGAACTCCGCGAGGGTGAGGCCTTCGGCGACGGCCTGCGCGAGCTCGGCTCTGTCCCCGCGCCCGCGCACCGCGAATGCGGCGCGCGCGACGCGCTTCTGGCGCGCGGCAAGGCCCGCGGCGGTCGCGAGCTTCCGGATGAGGTCGCTGCCCTGTTCGCCGGAGCCGCCGCCGATGAGCGCCACGCGCCGCGCGCGCCAACTCCGGTCGGTGATAGCCGTCAGAAGAAGCTCGAACGGCTTGGCCTGGAATTCTTTCGACGTCAGGGCGCGGGCGATTTCACCGCCGGTCGCCGGATCGATGGCATTGTTTCCGGCCAACGCGCCCGGGCCGTCTTCTTGAAACCAGGGAATGATGAGGAGATCCGTGTCGACTGCAGACAGCGGCACGCCGGTACAGTCAACAGGTGTCGACGAGAGCAGTAATGGCATCAGGACATTATCGCTGATGGCGCTTGCCCGCGCCCAGCCTGCACGGTACAATCTGAAAGCTCCTGCCAGCCGAGGGTCAAGAAATGATGAGCCACCTGCGGCGTTATGCGTGGGCCGGCGCGGCATCTCTGTTCGTGGCGGCCACGCTCGTCGCGTCGGTCACCGCGCAGAAGGCCGACAAGGACCCGAAAGACAACCCCGACGCCAAGCGCCCGCAGGTCAAACTGAAGGCGCAGCCCGTGATCGCGATGGCGCCGGCGCGCGTCGTGCTCACCGCCGAGCTGGTCGGCGGCGCCAACGACTTCGAGGAGTTCTACTGCGCCGGCGTTGAATGGGAATGGGGCGACGGCACCAAGTCCGAATCGTCCACTGACTGCGCGCCGTACGAGCCCGGCAAGTCGGAGATCAAAAGGCGCTTCACGGTCGAACACGTGTTTCGGGTCGGAGCCTATCGGGTGATGTTCCATCTCAAGCGTCGCGACAAGTCGGTCGGCGCCGCGACGGTCAACATCCAGGTGCGGCCCGGCCTGCGCGACGGCCTCCACTAACGGCGCCAACCGAAGGGAAAAAAATAACCGCGGCGGGAGAGCCAGAAGGCGGGCCTGCCGCGAACGCGGGCCTGCCGCGCCGAAGCGCGATAGCGCGAACGCGGGCCTGCCGCGCCGAAGCGCGATAGCGCGAAGGCGGGACGCCTTCGTCCCACAACCGAACAGGCCGATAAACCGGCCGCTTTCTGCCGGTCATTTTCTTTGGCAAATTGCCAGGGCTGCAGTGTTTGGATCTGGCACGAGATTGGCCTTTGCCGCGTTTCGTGACTCTTCGTCAGCGTCTCGCGCATGTCTTCGCCGCGACGCTTCTCGCCCTCGCGGCGCTGATCTCCGTTGGGCTGACCGCGCGGGCGGACGGCCCGTTCACCATCGCGATCACGCCGGTCTTTCTACGCCTCGACGCGGCGGCGGTCGCCGAATCGCGCGCGCGAGCGCTCGGCCTCGACGTGGACATCAAGCTCTGGACGCTTCACCTGCATTTCGCGTGGTCGGCGATTCCCATGGCCGTGCTCTCGCCGGCGTCAACCAAACCGGCGGGTGCTCTGCTCTAAACGATACATGGACTCTGCGCTTCAGGACCTCCGCTATGCGATGCGCCTATGTCTGCGCACGCCGGGCTTCACGACGGTCGCCGTGGTGGCGCTCGCGCTCGGGATTGGTGCCAACACGGCGATTTTCACGCTGGTGCATGCCGTCCTGATCGAACGCTTGCCATATCGCGACCCTGGCCAAATCGTCGTCCTGTGGGAAACGAACGCACGGCGGCCCGGCCGGCCGAACACCGTCGCGCCGGCGAACTTCATTCGGTGGGGCGAGCGTGCCACTGCGTTCGAGAGCATCGCTGCCTATGCCGAGACGAGGATCAACCTGACCGAAGCCGGCGACCCGGAGGAGCTCGTCGTGCAGAACGTCACGGCGCCGTTTTTCTCCGTGCTCGGCGTCTCGCCGATGATCGGACGTGTGTTCACGCACGAGGAGAGCGCGGACCCCGAGTCGTCCGCTGTCGTACTCAGCTACGACCTCTGGCAGCGGCGATTCGGAGCCGATCCGTCGATTGTCGGCAAACCCATTCGGCTGAACACGCGGCCGCGCACCGTCGTCGGTGTCATGCCGCCCGGGATCCGGCCGTTCCTGAAGGCCGGGTCGCTGGTCGGCAAGCCGGTGGAGCTCTGGGTGCCGTTCGTGCTGCCGCCGAACGCGCGCGAGCCTCGCGGCCGGTATCTGACGGCGATAGCGCGCCTGAAGCCGGGAGTCACCGTCGGAGAGGCGCGCGTGCAGATGAGCACGATTGCGGCGAACCTCGCGGCCGAGCTCCCGCAGTTCGATACGGGCTGGGCCACGCTCACCGTCCCGCTGCACGACGAGCTTGCCGGCGAGCTGCGGCCGGCGCTGCTCGTGCTGTCGGGCGCGGTCGCGTTCGTCCTGCTCATCGCGTGCGCCAACGTGGCCAACCTCCTGCTCGCGCGCGGCGCCGCCCGGCGGCGCGAGATCGCCATACGGACCGCGCTCGGCGCGCCGCGGCTTCGCGTGATCCGCCAGCTGCTCACCGAGAGCCTGATTCTCGGCGTGCTCGGCGGTGCGGCCGGACTCCTGGTCGCCCAATGGAGCCTCGCCCTCCTCCTCGCGCTCAGCCCGGTCGATCTCACGTCGCTCGGCCACGTCGAGCTGAGCTATCCCGTGCTGTCGTTCACGGCGTTCGTGTCGATCCTCACCGCAATCGTGTGTGGGTTCGCGCCCGCGTTGGAGGGGTCTCGCGCCGACGTCCAGGAAACCCTCAAGGACGGCGCGCGGCAAATCGGCGCCGGCGTGCGCCACCGGCGTCTGCGGCACACGTTCGTCATGGCGGAGATCGCGCTCGCCGTCGTCCTGCTCGTGGGGGCCGGCCTCATGCTGCGCAGCTTCAGCGCGCTCGGCCGCGTCAACCCCGGCTTCGACAGCTCGAACGTGCTGACCATGCGGATGCAATTGCCCGTCGCCAAATACCGCGACGACGCGCAGCGCATTCGCTTTTTCCACGACTTGACGACGCGTGTCGAGGCGGTGCCTGGCGTTCGTGCGGTCGGCGCCGTCAGCTACCTGCCGCTCGCCGGCCTCGGCGCCGCCACCGGCTTCACGATCGATGGGCAACCGCCGCTGCCTCCCGGTCAGAGCAATACGACCGACGTCACCGTCTGCGACAACGGCTATTTCCGCGCGATGAACGTGCCGCTCCTGCGCGGGCGCCTGTTCACCGATCGCGAGATGCGCGAGAAGGCGGACGTCGTCATCGTCAACGACACGCTGGCGCGCCGGTACTTCCCGAACGAGGATCCCCTCGGCAAGCGCGTCACGATCAACATGACCGATCCCAATGTGCCGACCGAGATCGTCGGTGTGGTCGGCGACACGATCTTCGCGGGGATGGCGGCGGCCGCGCGGCCGACCACCTACTGGCCGCATCCGCAGCTCGCGTATGCCGCGATGACGCTGACCGTCCGCACCGCGTCGGAGCCAATGGGATTTGCGGCGCTCGTTCAGAGCGAAATTCGCTCGCTCGACAAGGACCAGCCGGTCTCCGACGTCCGCACGATGGACGCGTGGGTCGCGCGCTCGCTCGCGCAGACGCGCTTCAGCTCGCTGCTGCTGACGCTGTTCGCGTCACTCGCGCTCCTGCTCGCCGCGATCGGTATCTACGGTGTCATGTCGTACGCGGTCAGCATGCGGACGTCGGAGATCGGCATCCGTCTCGCGCTCGGTGCCGAAGCGCGCGATATTGTCTCGATGATCGTCGGCAACGCCGTCCGGCTCGCGGGAATCGGTCTGGCCATCGGCGTCGCTCTCTCGCTCGTGCTCGGCCGCACGCTCACCAGCCTGCTGTATCAGACGGCGAGTACCGACGTGGCAACCTTTACCGCGGTTATCGGCGTCCTCGGCGCCGTCGCCGTGCTCGCCAGCTATTTCCCGGCGCGCCGCGCGTCGCGCATTCCGCCCGTTGAAGCGCTGAGGTATCAATGATTGAGAGGCGGCTTCAGGATCTCCGCTACGCCGCGCGCACGTTCCGGCGGTCGCCTGGCTTTCTCCTCCTCACGGTCCTCACGATTGCGGTCGGCGTCGGCGCCAACGCCGCGATCTTCAGCGTCGTCAACGCCGTGCTCGTACGGCCGCTGCCGTTCCCCCGCCCGAACGATCTGGTGCTGGTCACGGACACCAATCGGCAGACAAGACAGAGTAACGGCGACACGTCGCCAGCCAACTTTCTCGACTGGCGCGTTCGTCAGCACAGCTTCACTGGATTGACCGCGTTCCGTCAGGCCCGGTTCACGTTCTCGAGCGCCGACCGTCCCGAGAGCGTCCCGGGAGCCATCGTCAACGTGAACTTCTTTGGCGTGCTCGACATCAAGCCTGCGCTCGGCCGGGGGTTCAACGCCGCGGACGAAGAGCCCGGCGCGCCGCGCGTCGCGATCATCGCCGACGGGTTCTGGCGGCAGCGCTTCGGAGGGCGGACCGATGCGATTGGCCAGACCGTCCGGCTCAACGACGAGCCCCACGCCATCATCGGCGTCGCGCCGGCGGGCATCGAGTATCCGGACAAGTCTCGTGTATGGGTGGCACCGCACTGGCGCGTACCGGACGATCCGCTGGCTCCGATGGCGGATCCGGCGCCTCAGCGAAGCCACGAATACATTTCGGTGCTGGCGCGTCTCGAGCCGGGGCGGTCGATCGAGAGCGCGCAGGCGGACATGGATGCGGTCGCGGCGACGATGGAGCACGATTTCCCGAACGACAATCGGAACGCCGGTGTCCTGCTGACGCCGTTGCGCGACGACCTCGTCTCCGACGTCAGGCAGACCGTCCTGCTGCTCTTCGCGGCTGTCGGCCTGCTCCTCCTCATCGCCGCGGGGAACGTGTCCGGGCTGCTCATTGCCCGCGCGACGGGGCGGCGCCAGGAGATGGCAATCCGCATCGCGCTCGGCGCGGGCCGCGGGCGGATTCTCGGCCAGCTCCTGACCGAAAGCATCGTCCTCGCAGTGCTCGGCGGCGCGGCCGGCGTGCTGCTCGCCATGTGGTTGATCGGACCGCTCGTCAGCCTCAGTCCTTCCGATCTCAACGTCGCGGGCCCTGTGACCGTCGACACCAGCGTGCTGCTCTTCGGCCTCGGAGTCTCGTCGTTCGCCGGCCTGCTCTCCGGTCTCGCACCGGCCCACCAGCTCCTCCATCTGAACGTCCACGACGATCTCAGGCAAGGAGCACGCGGCAACAGCGGCGGCCAACGCCGGATCCGGGCGACCCTCGTCGCTGGAGAAATCGCGTTGTCGCTCGTGTTGCTCGTCGGCGCGGGGTTGACGGTTCGCAGTCTCGTCAGGCTGCAGCGCGAGCCCGCGGGGTTCAATCCGGATCATGTGCTGACGCTCGGCGTCGGCCTGCCGGCGCCCCGGTATCCCACACCGTCGCAGAAAGCCGAGTTCTGGCAGCGCGCGCTCGATGCGCTCCGACAAGTGCCTGGCGTCGAGGTCGCGGGTGCAACCAGCCGTCTACCGCTCCTGCCGGGCAACAGCACGCGCGGCCTCATGATTCGCGGTCTGCCGCCGAACGTCGCGGCGTCCGCCGATTATCGGACCGCATCGCCCGGCTACTTCCGCGCGATGGGCATCCGGTTGGTGCAAGGCCGCGGCTTTGATGAAACGGACCGCGAGGACCGGCTGCCCGTCGCCGTCGTCAGCGCGTCGGCCGCGCAGCGCTTCTGGCCGAACCGCAATCCGATTGGCGAGCGCTTCTCCATCAACGAGCCGGAGATCACCGTAGTCGGCGTGGTGGGCGACGTGCGCACGGCGTCTCTCGACAAGGCGCCGCAGCCGACGATCTACGTCCCGTACCGGCAGGATCCGTGGCCGTCCATGGTCTTCGCGCTGAGGACGACGGCCGCGCCGTCGATGCTGGCGAACGCCGTCCGCGACGCGATTTGGCGGGTCGACAAAGATCAGCCGGTCGGCGCGGTGCGGACGATGGACGAGCAGTTGTCGAACTCGCTGACGCGCCGGCGGTTCACCGTCATGCTGCTGTCGGCGTTCGGCCTCGTGTCGGTGTCGCTGGCCGCCATTGGCCTCTATGGCGTGCTCGCCTTTATCGTCTCCCAGCGGCGTCGCGAGATCGGCGTGCGCATGGCGCTGGGCGCGCAGCTGCGGGATGTGGTCGCCGACGTGATGGGCGAGGGATTGAGGCTTGCCGGGCTTGGCGTTGTCGTCGGCATCGGCCTGGCGCTCGCCGGAACGCCGCTCCTGGGCTCGATGCTCTTCGGAACGAGCCCGACCGACGCGCTGACCTTCACTGCAGCCGCGGCGCTCCTCGTCACGATCGCGGCCGGCGCGAGCCTGGTCCCCGCGTTGCGCGCGAGCCGGATCGATCCGTTGATTGCGCTCAGGGATGAATGAAACCCGTGTAGGGCGACCCGTGTAGGGTCGCCTCGGCGAGCCTGAAAGGCTCGCCCTACAGATGTCCGTTCCACGAATGGCGCAGGCCACGCTACGGCGCCAGGCGCGTCAGAGTGCTGGGCGTCAAAGGGCCTTCAGGGTGCTCGCCGCGAACAGCACTCCAGATTTGCAGCGACAGCGCCAGAGCACCCTACGGTGTGAGTCGTTTCAGTATGTCTGCACCTGACGTTTTTCGGCTTTTCGCTTCCGCCGAGACGCTCTGCAGGTAGTCGTTCACCCGCAGCACGGTCCGGAATACGAGGTGTCCCAGCGAGCCGAGCCCGTTGGTTTCCGACGGGCGCCCGAACACCGCGTCGCCCACCTCGTCCGCCTCGCGTTCGGCCAGCGTGCCGAGCGTCGCGATGACGTGCACGTAATATCGCCCGGCAGGCGCGAGCCGCGCGGCGGCGCCCAGCTCGACGACCACCGGCATCGAACGCGGCGGCGCCGGATACGTCGTCGCAGACCCGCCGGGATCGGCGATCGAAAGACCGTTTCCCGGCGCGCGTCCAAACCGGAACACCCGAACGATCGCCGGATATACAAGGCGATCCCACACCGGCCGGCTCTCCCACAGTTCGGCCTGGACGCGAAGATGGAGAGCCCCACCATCGTCCAGCGTTTTCCTGAAGCGATCCGGAAGGAGATCGCGCAGCTCGATCGTCGTCGTCACGGATGTTGAAGGCGCGTACGGATCCTTCACCTGGACGTCGAGCGCCGCGGCAGGAGCGGCCAGGAGAAGAAGACAGATGAGGGGCGACACGCGCGGGGCAAGCCGCTGCATACGCGTTGGCAAGTTGCGGAAAAGCCAGCAACTTTTCAGTGCTCACTTCAGGCTGCGTTCTTCGGCAGCCTGTCAGAAGGTCCGGTCGAAGCGCACCAGCACGTGAAGCGAGCTGGGAATCGCGTCGACCCTGTAGCCGAAATCGATCCGGAAGTCGCCGAGGCCGATGCCCCAGCCGACTCCCTTCAGCCACGGCGAATCGGCGCGCGTCGCCGGCCTGCTGCCCTGAGCCTGCCGCCTCTCGAAGGAGCCGGGGTCGACCGTGAGACTGTCGAACGGTCGAAGAGTGACACGGCCGGCATCGAAGAAGCCGATTGCCTTCAGGCCGCCCCTCCACCCAAGCTGGTAGTCGAGATTGAGCAGGGCGAGCGCATCGCCAGCCGCCTGCTTGAATTCGTAGCCGTGAACCGACCCGATGCCGCCGATCGCGAAGAGGCGCTGGGGCGGCAGGATGCCGCCCGACCAGCCGCCGATGGCGCGCGCGCCGAAGGCCTGATGTTCCGACAACAGCACCCGCCCGCGTCCGGTGACGATGTGGCGGCGGAAGTCGAAGTCGCTGCCGAAGGCACCTGCCTCGGAGAGCTCCGACGTCCAGTCGATACGCCAGATCGGCGCGGCATCGTGCCGCCCTTCCGGGCCATTGAGCCGCTCGCCAAACGGCGTTTCGAGCTGATGCCGCCGATAGGATGCCTCCAGTGATTCCAGGTCGAACCCCTGGCCGTCAACCGATGCGCCGATTATCACAGCGTTCAACCGTCCGTCGCGTGCGGTGAAATTCGGACGAAACGGCTCGTCGCTGTTCCAGAAACTGAAGTCGCTCGCGTCTGTCAATGGCGCCTGGCGCTCGCCGCGCCAGGCGAACAGCGCCTCGACGTGTGGCTGGATACGGACAGCCGCGTTGATCTGAACGCCCCGGCGGCGGTAGTAGTCGCGAAAGCTCCGACGCGGCCCAATCGCGGCGAGGCTCGCTTCGAGCGAGGAGACCTGCCACTGGTCGTCGGTGGCGGTGAGGTCGTGCAGCTCGCCGCCGACGTACACCTTGGTCTTCCCGAAGAGTGGCCGCTCGAATCCGAGCGCGTAACCGGCGCGCTCCGACGCCAGCTTGTACGACAAGTGGCCGGCGACAAACGTGTGATTGAAGCGATCGTGATCGAAGACGGCGATCCCCATGCCGAGCGACGGCGTGAAGCCGTCGACGGCCGAGAACCAGTCCTCGCGCTCGCCGAGGTCGGGTACGATCTTGAATCGCCCGGGCGGCTCCCGCAGGCCCACAACCAGAATGCGTTGTCCGTTCCGGTCGACGAGATCGAAGGCACCCCGGCGCAGGCGCCGCTCGCCGCTGTCGGCGACAGCCGGTGAATAGGCACGACCGGCGCTGATCGCGCCCCGCGTTTGCAGCAGCAGCGCATCCAGCGCCTGCCGGGCGCGCCGGCGATTGAAGATGTCGCCGGCCCGAACCGCGAACTCGTCGGTGAACCGGTGCACCAGTTGCTCGTCGATGCCCTGGAACTCGACGCCATCGATCACGCCTTCGTCGATCGTGATCGCCAGGACGCCTGACGCCGCGTCGAACTCTGCAAGCACGCGCGCGAAGCTGTAGCCTTCATCCCGGTAGTGCCGCTCGATCTTCTCGGACAGATGCTCCGGCGTGTCGGGGAGCGGCTGGCCCACGCGGACGCCAAGCACCTCCTGAACCGTGCGATCGGAGACTTCCCTGGCTCCCGTGAGGAGGATCGAACGGACCAGGGGCGCGGCCTGCGGCGTCGACGGCACGTCCTGAGCGCGCAGCGCGGCCGGCGCGATCGCGATCAGCCACGCACCGGTCAGGACGAACGCAGACCTGAACATGTCAGCGGACAGTGACGAAGGGCAGGCGAAGAAAGTTCCCGCGGCCACCATCGTCGAGCCGGAAAAGCGCGACGTCCGGCGGATCGACGGCGAGGCTGATGATCAAGTACAAGTGATCGGCATAACTCGCTTCGGCCCGATCCGTCTCCGAAGGGGTCGCCGGAGATCGGGGATGAGAGTGATAGAAGCCGACGACGTCCAGCCCGCGGCGGCGCGCATCTCGCCGGCCGTTGAAGTGATCCTGTGGATCGATCAGAAACCGCGACGCCGGCTCGTCCGCGATATTCCGCGTCCGGAGGGCCTCGAGGATCGCCGTATCGCGGCCGAGCAGCAGCCCGCAGCATTCGGCTGGAACGGCTTCCCTCGCGTGGGCGACGATCGATTGGAGCGCCACGCGAGCGACCCGCATTCCTACTTCCAGATTCACAATTCCAGATTCTCGACCGCCATCGCGATCCCCATTCCGCCGCCGATGCAAAGCGATGCCACGCCGTACCGACGCTTTCTCGCCCGCAGCGCATGGACGAGCGTCGTCAAGAGGCGCGCGCCGCTTGCACCGATGGGATGGCCGAGAGCGATGGCCCCGCCGTTGACGTTCACCGCTGCCGGATCGAGGCCGAGCTCCCGGCTGACGGCGACCGATTGGGCCGCGAACGCTTCGTTGAGCTCGAAGAGATCGATGTCGCCCATCTTCAGTCCGGCACGCTCGACGACTTTCCGAACGGCGGACACCGGGCCAATTCCCATGATCTTCGGGTCGACGCCGGTCGTCGCGTACGAGAGGATGCGGGCCAGCGGCTGAGCTCCGACGTCCTTCGCCTTCGCTCGTGTGGTCACGACCAGTGCCGAGGCGCCGTCGTTGATCCCTGACGCGTTGCCTGCGGTGACCGATCCGCCTTTCCTGAACGCGGGCTTGAGCGCGGCGAGCGTGTCTACATTCGTTCCCGCCCGTGGGTACTGGTCGGTATCGACGAGCACCGGCCCGCCCTTCCGCTGCGGCACCGGCACGGGCACGATTTCCGCCCGGAAGCGCCCCCCGGCGATCGCGCCCGCGGCCCTCTGCTGGCTTTCAGCGGCGAACGCGTCCTGGTCCGCGCGCGAGACGTCGTAGCGGCTCGCCACTTCCTCAGCGGTGATGCCCATGTGGCACGACGCCATCGCGCACGTCAGCCCTTCCTGCAGCATGGAGTCAATCGCTTCGGCGTGGCCCATGCGATAGCCCCACCGCGCACCATTCAGCAGATACGGCGCGTTCGACATCGACTCGGTGCCGCCGGCGATCACGGTATCGACATAGCCGACGCGAATCGCTTCCACCGCGTGCACGACGGCCTGCATCCCGGATCCGCATACACGGTTCACCGTTTCGCCCGGCACCTCGACCGGCAGCCCCGCTTTCAGCCCCGCCTGACGCGCGACGTTCATCCCGGCGCCCGCCTGCAGCACGCACCCCATGACCACGTCGCCGACGTCCGCCGGCCTGACGCCCGCGCGCGTGATCGCTTCACGAATGACGATGGCGCCGAGATCCGCCGCGCTGAGATCCTTGAACGCGCCGCCGAACGCCCCGATCGGCGTGCGGCATGCGCTGAGAATGACCACCTCGAAGTCTTTGTCCATCGAATAATTATAGTGCTACGATCGCGCGTCACCGGAGGGCACGACCTGCTCGTTCGTCCGCGCGCGGCCATCTGCGTCATCCGCATACATGCGAAGCGCGAAAAATGCTCAGCGGGTCGACGCGCAGGATGAGCAAGACGTTCGCCCTCCATGCGGATCGCGAAGCATTACCCCGCGCGTACGTTTCGGCGTGGTCGACCTTCGCCCTTCATGCGGAGCGCGAAGCCTTCAGGCGAGCGTCCTGAAACGGGGATCCATGAAAAGACGTGTAGTCCTCTCGCTGTTTGCGGCGGTGGTAACCGTCGTCGGCCTCGTCGCCCAGACCGTCAACCTCCAGGACACGATTCCGTTCGATGCCGCCGTTCGCACGGGCACGCTGCCGAACGGGCTCAAATACTTCGTCCGCCAGAACAGCCGGCCGGCCAAACGCGTGTCCCTGCGGCTGGCCGTGAAAGCCGGATCGCTTCACGAAGCGGACGACCAGCTCGGCCTCGCGCACCTCATCGAGCACATGGCGTTCAACGGGAGCGTGCACTTCAAGCCGGGCGAGCTCGTCTCGTACTTCGAATCGATTGGCGCGCGGCTCGGGCCCCACGTCAACGCGTACACCAGCTTCGACCAGACCGTGTACATGTTCGACGTGCCCACCGACAAACCCGACGTCGTCGAGAAGGCGCTGACCGCGCTCGCGGACGTCGCCGGCGGCCTGTCGTTGACCCAGACGGAGGTGGACAAGGAACGCGGCGTCGTCATCGAGGAGTGGCGCGGTGGTCTCGGGGCCGGCTCCCGTATTCGCGACAAGCAGTTTCCCGTTCTCTTCCATCAATCGCGATACGCGGAACGGCTCCCCATCGGCAAGCCGGAGGTCCTTCGCGCCGCGCCGGTCGCGCGGCTGCGCGCGTTCTACGACACGTGGTACCGGCCGGAGCTCATGGCCGTGATCGCGGCGGGCGACGTCGATCCGCTGCAGATGGAGCGGGCGATTGAGGCGCAGTTCTCTCCGATCACCGCGCGCGCCCCGAGGGCGCAGGAGCCCGACCGGAAGGTGCCGCTTCATCAGCAGCCCCTGGTCAGCGTCGTCGCGGACCCCGAGGTGACCCAGTCGAGCGTGTCGATTGTCCGGAAGCGCCAGCGCGAAAGCGAAACACGCGTGACCGACTACCGGCGCGACCTCGTGTTGCGGACGATCGATCACATGCTCGACGAGCGCTTCAGCGAGCTCGAGCGTAAGCCGGACGCGAAGTTCCTGAGCGCCGGCGCGGGCGCCGGCGGCTTGAGCCGCGACGTGTCGACCTTTTCGATGAGCGCGCGCGTGCAGGACGGCACGATCGAGGACGGCATCGGCGTGCTCGCGGTCGAGGCGCTGCGCGTCCGCGAGTTCGGCTTCAGCGCGTCCGAGCTCGACCGTGCCAAGAAGTGGATGGCGGCGTTCTACGAGCAGGCGCACAACGAGCGCGACAAAACCGAGAGCGGATCGTTCGCGCAGGAGTACCTGAGCTACTTTCTCGACGGCGAGCCGAGTCCGGGCATCGACTATGAGTACCGCCTCGTGCAGCAACTGCTGCCGACGATCACCGAGGCGGACGCGTCCACCATGGCGAGGTCGCTGCTCGGAGACGACAGCCGCGTGATCCTCGCGACGTCGCCCGAGAAGCCCGGCATCAGGATTCCATCAGAGACCGAGCTGCAGGCCGCGCTCACCGCCGCGACCGCGACGCGCGTGACGGCGTGGACCGATACGGGCGCGACACGCGCGCTGATGGAGCATGCCCCGACCAGGGGCGCCGTCGCGTCCCGCCGCGCCATCGACGATATCGGCGTCACCGTTTTCCGATTCGCGAACGGCGTCGAGGCGTGGCTGAAACCGACCGACTTCAAGAACGACCAGGTGCTGTTCGCCATGAACGCGCCGGGCGGCACCTCGCTCGCGCCGCCGGCCGATTATCCAGAAGCCTCGCTGGCCTCCGCGCTGGTGAGCTCGGCGGGCGCCGGCGGTTTGAAGGCGCTCGACCTGCAGAAGGTGTTGACGGGCAAGCTGGTTTCAGCTCGTCCGTTCATCGGCCTCTCGACGCACGGCATTACCGGCAGCGCCGCGCCCGCCCAGCTCGAGACCGCAATGCAGCTCCTGTATCAGGAAGTCACGGCGCCTGGCGACGACCCGGAATCCTTCGCGCTCCTGAAGAAGCAGCTCGCCGCCGCGGTCGCCAATCGCGGCCAATCGCCGGGACAGGTGTTCGGCGAAAAACTCTCGCAAGTGAACACGTCGAACCATTACACGTCGCAGCCGCTGACGCCGGGGCGCGTGGAGGCGCTCAACCGCGAGAAGATGATCGCGTTCTTCCGCGAACGGTTCGCGAACGCGGCCGACTTCACCTTCTTCATGGTCGGGGCCTTCACCGTGGACGACGTCGTGCCGCTGCTCGCGCAATATGTCGGATCGCTGCCGTCGACCGGGAAGGCGACCTCGAGGTTCAAGGACGTCGGGCTGCACTTCCCCGCCGGGACCGAGCAGGCGAAGGTGGAGCTGGGGCGCGAGCCGCGCGGCCAGACTGTCCTCAGCTTCTTCGCCGATCCTTCAGTCGATCCCATGGAGCAGGAACAGATCATCGCCGCGACGACGGTGCTGGACATCACGCTGCGCGACATCCTGCGCGAAGATCTGGGGCAGACCTACACCGTCGCCGTCGGCCTGTCGCAGCCGCTGCCGCAGCGCGGCGCCGGCCACATCCAGATCCGATTCGGCGCAGCTCCCGAGAACCTCCCGTCCATGACCGCGCGCGTGACTCAGGAAATCAGGCACCTCCAGCAGGAAGGGCCGTCGGTGGATCTGACCAATCGCGCGAAGGAAACGGCGCGGCGCGGGTACGAGACGGCGTTGCGCCAGAACGAGTACTGGCTGGGGCGCCTCCAGACCGTCAAGACCTACGATCGGGATCCGGGCGAGATCCTGACGCGCGTCAAGCGAATCGACGCGGTGACGCCGCAGCTGCTTCAGGAGGTCTTCAAGAAGTACTTCCCGGCCGATCGGTCGACCGTCGTGACGCTCGTCCCCGCGCCGGCGAAGGGTCACTAGTGCGGACTTTCAGGCCTTCGGCGCCTCGCTCGTCCTGAGCTCGTCGAAGGACGAGCCGCCGAGATGGCTCGTGGTTCGACAGGCTCACCACAAGCGTGTGCCTGACGCGCCCGCTCCCTTCTCGCGAGCTCGATGTTGCGTTACTTCGTGAGAGTGGCTCGCCAGCGCGCCGCGTCGGTGAAGACGTCGGCGAGCCGCCTGCCGTCCGGGAGATCCCGCCGCAGATCCTGGAGCAGCGCGATCAGCCTGTCGAGCGCAGCGCCGATTTCGTCGGCGTTGGTCGCCGCGATGTCCGTCCAGATGTCGGGCGGGCTGGAGGCGAGTCGGGTTGTATCGGCCAGGCCGCGGCCGGACAGCGTCAGACCCTCACGCCCCACCGCGTCACCGACCACGTGCATCAACGCGCTGACGGTAAGTTGCGGGAGGTGACTCAGGAAGGCGAGCAGCCGGTCGTGCGCGACAGCGTCGATCAGGCGCGGCTCCGCGCCAAGCGCGCGCGTGAAATCGGTCAGTTTGTCGAGCGCGGCGGCATCGCCCGGCTGATATCCTCGCGCTCCAGGAGGGGATTTCGGGTCCTGCGCTCCGTCGTTCGGCGCAGACGCCGGCGTCAGCAGCCAGGGCCGTCCCGCGAACAGATCGGGCCGCGCATATTCGAGTCCGCCGTGCGCCGCGCCCGCCAGTGGATGGCCGCCGATGAACGTGAATCGGGGAGGCAGCAAGCCTGCGGCGGCTACGATGTCCCGCTTCGTGCTCCCGGTGTCGGTGACGACTGCGGGCTGCCGGACGTTGTCGTCCAGCTCCGCCAGCAACGCGATGTTCTGCTTCACCGGCGCCGCGAGGATGACGAGGTCCGCCTCGGCGAGGACGATGAGGTCTTCGGCGGCCACGTCAATCGCGTGCATCCGCATGGCCGTCTCGAGAACGTCCTTGTTGTCGACCCCGATGACCAGCGCGCCCGGCCACAGCTCGCGCGCCTTCAGCGCGAGAGATCCACCGATGAGGCCCAGGCCTACGATCCCGATCTTCTCGAAGAGAGGCCGCTGGCCTTCGCGCGGGCGGCCTGGTTGGATCACGGGGAGCTGCGTAGACATGGCTGGGGGCTAATGGCATATGGTCGATGGTTGATGGTCGATGGCCCGGCTGTCCATCAGCCATAGCCATCAGCCATGAGCCATCAGCCATGACGCCGCCGGGTTCACGACCCCCACCCCCGGCGGGTCACAGGTTCCAGGCAAATACTTCGTCCGATCGCCGGCGCGATGATTCGCAACTCCGCCATGAGGCGATCGAACTGCGCCGGGTACATCGACTGCGCGCCGTCACTCAACGCGTGATCGGGATCGCAGTGAACCTCGATGATCAGGCCGTCGGCGCCGGCGGCGACGGCGGCACGCGCCATCGGGGCCACCATGTCGCGGCGTCCGGCGCCGTGGCTCGGATCCGCCACAATCGGCAGGTGGCTCAGCTTCTTGACGACCGGGATCGCCGAGATGTCGAACGTGTTGCGCGTCGCCGTCTCGAAGGTGCGAATCCCGCGCTCGCAGAGGATGACGTCGTTGTTGCCGCCGCTCAGCACGTATTCCGCCGACAGCAGCCACTCTTCGATTGTCGCGGAGATACCGCGCTTCACGAGCACCGGCTTACGGGCGTGCCCGAGCTCGCGCAGCAGGGTGAAGTTCTGCATGTTGCGCGCGCCGACCTGGAAGATGTCGCAGTACTCGTCGATCACCTCGATCTGGCTGAGGTCCATCACCTCGGTGACGAGCTTCAGGTTCTCGGCGTTGGCGGCGTCGCGCAGCAGCCGCAGCCCTTCTTCGCCAAGCCCCTGGAAGCTGTAAGGCGAGCTGCGCGGCTTGAACGCCCCGCCGCGGAGGATCTTCGCGCCTGCGCGCCGCACGGCGGCGGCCGCCGCCCGCACCTGCGGCTCGCTCTCCGCCGAGCAGGGGCCGGCCATGACGATCACTTCGTCGCCGCCGATCCGCGCATCGCCGGCGCTGACCACGGTGCCTTCCGGTTTGAACGTCCGGCTGGCGAGCTTGTACGGCTCCGAAATGCGCAGGACCTCGTGTACGCCGTCGAGCAGCTCGAGGATGCCCTTGTCCGGGTGGCCCTGCCCCACCGCGCCGAGGACCGTCCGCGTCACGCCGGTCGATCGATGCACGTCCATCCCCATCTCGACGAGACGGGCGACGACCTGCTCGATCTGGGATTCGGTGGCCCGTTCTTCCATTACTACGACCATGGCTTCAGTTGCCTCCAGCACCTGTTCCGTCATGTTACGTGCCGCCCGCGCCCGTTGATTTCTCGTCGCCGTCCATGAGCCGCCGCTCGAGCCGCCGCGCTTCGTCGATGATGCGCTCGAACAGCCGCGCGATCGCGTCCGGGCCGAGCGGCCCTTCCGCCGCGATGCCGCGCACGTGCGCGAGCACCTGCTTCTCGCGCTCGGGCTGATAGACCTCGATCCCCTGGGCCTTCTTCAATTTGCCGATCTCGCACGCGACCCGCGCGCGCTCGTTCAGCAACCGGACCAGTACTTCATCCACCCGATCGATGTCGTCTCGCAGCTCGTCAAGCGTGGGCATTGAGCGCTGACGCCCCCCTCAGCCATTGCACGTAGTGCTCGACACGCGTAATCAGATCCGGCCTCCGGCCGCCCTCGGCAATGACCGACACCAGCGCGCTCCCGACGACCGCCGCGTCGGCGTACGCACAGACCTCTGCCACATGCTCGGGACGTGAGATGCCGAACCCCAGGGCAATCGGCATCGCCGAATGCGCGCGGATGCGGCCGACGAGCGCTTCCGCGCCCGATGCGACCCGTGCCCGCGCACCGGTCACGCCCAGCCGGGAAATCCCGTACAGAAATCCGCTCCCCAATTCGGCCGCTCTTCGCAGACGCGAGTCGGTCGTCGTCGGGCTCAACAGGAAAATGGTGTCGATCCCCGCGCTCGCCAGCGTTTCGCGGAAACCACCTGCCTCTTCGATCGGCAGATCGAGCGCCAGGACGCCGTCCACGCCGGCACCGGCCGCCTGTCGCGCAAAGGCATCCAACCCGAGGCGCAGCAGCGGGTTCGCGTAACTGAAGACGACGATGGGCGCCAGAATCCGAGGGCGAAGCTTCTCGATCATCGACAATGCGGCGCGAAGGCTCCCGCCGGCGGCCAGCGCGCGCTCCGAGGCGCGCTGAATGACGGGGCCATCGGCGAGCGGATCCGAGAACGGAACCCCGACTTCGAGGATGTCGGCGCCCGCGCGATCGAGCGCCATCAGGATCTCTGCCGATCGAGGCAGATCCGGATCGCCGGCGGTCGTGTACGTCACGAGCCCGGGCCGCGCCTCCGATCGAATCCGCGCGAACGCGCCGGCGATCCGACTCACAAGACGTCTCCGTCCTCGTCAGGTAGGGCGATCCTTTCAGGGTCGCCGAGGCGAGCCTGCCGCCTTCGCGCCCGTGGCGCTTCGGCGAGCCTCGCCGTCGCTCGGGAGCCTTGTAACCGAGCGGAGGCGGGAAAGGCTCGGCCTACATCCGCCAGCAAGCCGACATCATGCTTTGGCAAGCTGCTTCTCCACTGTGTGGACGTCCTTATCCCCGCGGCCCGACAGGTTCACCAGCAGGATCGCCGACGGCCCGAGCTCCCCGGCGATCCGCTGCGCGTACGCGATGGCGTGGGCCGATTCGAGCGCCGGCAGAATACCCTCGAGCCGGGCCAGCGTCTGAAACGCCGCCAGCGCCTCGCCATCTGTCACATACGCGTACTCGGCGCGGCCCATCGCGCGCAGCCACGCGTGCTCCGGCCCGACCGCCGCGTAGTCCAGCCCGGCTGAAATCGAGTGTGTCGGCTCGATGTTGCCGTTGTCGTCCTGCAGCACGAACGTCCGCGTTCCCTGCAGGACGCCGGTGCTGCCGCCCGCGAATCGCGCGGCATGGCGGCCGCGGAGGATCTCCTCGCCGCCGGCCTCGACGCCGATCAGCCGCACGCCGCGATCCTCCATGAACGCATCGAACACGCCCATGGCGTTGCTGCCTCCGCCCACGCACGCGACGATCGCCGTGGGCAGCCGACCGGTGAGCTCGACAATCTGCCCGCGCGCTTCACGTCCGATCACCGACTGGAGCTCGCGCACCATCAGGGGGTACGGGTGCGGGCCGAGGACCGATCCGAGGAGGTAGTAGGTGTCGGAGACGTTGGTCACCCAGTCGCGCATCGCCTCGTTGATCGCGTCCTTCAGCGTCCGGCTGCCGGCGTCGACGCGGCAGACCTCGGCGCCGAGGAGGCGCATGCGGAACACGTTGAGCGCCTGCCGATCCATGTCTTCCGCGCCCATATAGACATGACACTCGAGCCCGAGCAGGGCGCAGGCGGTCGCGCTCGCGACCCCGTGCTGGCCCGCGCCGGTTTCGGCGACGATGCGGCGCTTGCCCATGCGGGCGGCGAGCAGCGCCTGCCCCAGCGCGTTGTTGATCTTGTGCGCGCCGGTGTGCGTCAGGTCTTCGCGCTTCAGAAAGATCCGCGCGCCGCCCGCCGCTTCCGTCAGGCGCGCCGCCTCGTAGACCGGCGTCGGTCTGCCGACGTAGTGCTTGAGCAGGCGGTCCAGTTCTGCGCCAAATGCCGGATCGTCGCGCACCTCGAAATACGCGCGCTCGAGCGCTTCGACCGGCTCGACGAGCGTCTCCGGCACGTAACGCCCGCCGAATTCGCCGAAATAGCCGCGCCTGTCAGGATCGCGCCTCATCTCACAACCTCGCGCTCGAGCGGAGACGCTCGCGCTCGACGGCCGCCGTCCTCAAGGCTTCGAACAGCGCGCGCACGCGCCGGTGATCCTTGACGCCGGGCGTCCGTTCCACGCCGGAGGAGACGTCGATGCCGAACGGGCGCACCTTGGCGACCGCTTCCATCACGTTGTCCGGCGTCAGCCCGCCCGCCAGGAGAATCTTCCGCTGCGCCGCCACCGCGCTCGCGCCGGTCCAATCGATGGTCCGGCCGGTTCCGCCGCGTTTCACCGGATCGTGCACGTCGAGCAGCAGGGTCGTGCTCGCCGGCCACGCGCCGACGCGGGGGTCGTCCACCGGCCCGAACGGCACGGCCTTGATGACCGGGCTCGACACCGCCGCCGCGTACTCGGGCGTCTCGTCACCATGGAGCTGCACCGCGCCGAGCCGCAGGAGGCTCGCGACGGCGTTCACGTACTGCAGCGGCTGATTCACGAACACGCCGACCGCAGTCACGAACGGGGGCAGCGTCGACGCGATGGCCCGTGCCCGGTACGGATCGATGAACCGCGGGCTCTCGGGCCAGAACACGAACCCGATCGCGCCGGCGCCCGCCTCCGCCGCCGCCTCCGCATCGTCGGCCCGCGTGATGCCGCAGATTTTTACGAACATGGCCCCAGCGTTACAGAAACACAGCTTTTACCAACCACGAAAGTCACGAAAGCACGAAACGCACGAAGAAGATCTGACTTCGCGTTGTTGTGTTTTCGTGGTCTGACGTTTCTCATGTTCGACCCCTGATCGCTTTTTGCTCTGTGTCCTTTGTCACCTCTGTGTCCTTGGTGCCGAGGGCCGCCGAGGCGAGAAGGCTCTCGAGCGCCGAGCCAGGATCTGCGGCAGTCATGAAAGCCTCCCCGATCAGGAACGCGCGGTATCCAAGATTCCGCAGGCGCACGAGATCCTCCGAGGTTCGCAGCCCGCTTTCGCTGACCGCGATCACGTCGGCCGGCATTCCTGCAATCAGCTCGTCCGAGGCGTGCAAGTCGACCTCGAGGGTGCGCAGACTCCGGTTGTTGACGCCGATGATCCGCCCGCCGGCATCGACCGCAATCGCGAGCTCCCGCGCATCGTGGACCTCGACGAGCACGTCCAGTCCATACCGGCGCGCATGATCGTGGAGGACCTTCAGCTCCGCCGGCCGAAGCGCCGCGACGATGAGAAGCACCGCATCGGCTCCGGCCGTCTTTGCTTCGAGCAGTTGGTACTCCGACACGATGAAATCCTTGCGGAGGAGCGGCACATCGACCGCCGCGCGCACCGCCTTCACGTGCTCGAGTGCGCCGTCGAAGAACGTCGGCTCCGTGAGGATCGAAATGGCCGCCGCCCCGGCGGCGGCATAACCGGTCGCGATCGCCACCGGGTCGTACTCCGCGCGCAGCACCCCACGCGACGGCGATCGGCGTTTGCACTCGGCGATCACGGTGATGCGGCCGGCGCGCGCCAGGGCCGCGTGGAAACGACCGGCCCTTGATGCCATGCCGGCCGCCCGCTCCTTCAGCACCGCCAGCGGTTCAGCCGCCTGGCGCACCTCGACGATCCGCCGCGTCGCGGCAATGATCGTCTCCAGCAGATCCGCGTCATGCGATCGCGGATGGCGGCCTGCGGTTTGCGGATTGCGCACGACGGATCCGGTCACGCCGACGCTCCGGCGGCAGCTTCCCCGGCGGTCGAGATGGAGACGAGTTGCGCCAGCGTCTTCTTCGCGTCGCCGCGATCGATCGCGCGCAACGCCTTGAGAATCCCTTCATCGACCGACGACGCCGCGCCGGCGACGAAGAGCGCCGCGCCGGCGTTGAGCAGCACGACGTCGCGGGCGGGGCCGCGCGTGCCGTCGAGAATCCCCTCGATGATCCGCGCGTTCTCGCGCGCGTCGCCGCCCTGCAGCGAGCCCGCAGGCGCTTTCGGCAGCCCGACGTCGGCCGGATGCAGGTAGAAGGTGTTGACCGCGCCGTCGCGGCACTCCGAGATCTTCGTGTACCCGGTGGTCGTCATCTCGTCGATCCCGTCGGCCCCGTGCACCACCCACGCGCGTTTGGCTCCCAGGAGCATGAGGGCTCGCGCCAGCAGCTCGGTGAGCTCCGGCCGCGGGACGCCGACGAGCTGCCGTGTCGCGGCGGCCGGGTTGGTCAGCGGCCCGAGGAGGTTGAACGCCGTGCGCACGCCGAGCTCGCGACGCACGGGCGCCGCGTGGCGCATCGACGGATGAAAGGTCGGCGCGAAGAAGAATCCGATGCCGGCGTCCGCGAGGCACCGCTCGACCACGGCCGGTGGCGCGCTGACTCGTACGCCCAGTGCCTCGTAGACGTCGGCGCCGCCCGCCTTGCTGGAGGCGGAGCGGTTGCCGTGCTTGGCGACCCGCACGCCGGCGGCCGCGACGACCAGCGCCGCGCACGACGAGATATTGAACGTCCCTGCGCGATCGCCACCCGTGCCACAGGTGTCGAACACGTCGTCGTACCGCCTGGACAGCCGGACGGCGTGCGCGCGCATCGCGCGCGCGAGGCCGACGATCTCGACGGGCCGCTCGCCTTTCATCGCCAGGCCGATGAGGAGACCGGCGATGTGCGCGGGCGCGGCGCGGCCTTCCATCACCTCGGCCATGGCTGCGGACGCTTCGTCGGTCGTCAGGTCCTCGAGTCGCGTCAGCTTCTCGATGAGTTCTTGAAACATCGCTCACCACCGGTCCGGCTGAAGCCGGACGCTACATCCCAGGCGATCCACAAGCCCGCCTGAAAAGCCTGCTCTGAAACCGGACGCCACGCGCGATCTGAAAACCGGACACACCCGAGGCGATTACGAAAGCCGATCTTCGAGAAAATTCTGCAGGATATGTCGCCCTTCGCCCGTCAGAATCGATTCGGGATGAAACTGCACTCCGTGGACCGGCCAGCTACGGTGACGCAGCCCCATGATGCTGCCGTCTTCACGCGTCCGCGCCGCAACCTCGAGCTCGCCCGGCAGCCCTTCTTCCGCCACGACAAGCGAGTGGTACCGCGACGCGACGAACGGCCCCGCAATGCCCCTGAATACGCCGCGGCCGTCGTGCTCGATCGTCGACGTCTTGCCGTGCATCGGCACGCCCGCCCGCACGACCGCCCCACCGAAGACTGCGCCAATCGCCTGATGACCGAGGCAGACGCCGAGAATCGGCGTCGTCTGTCCGAGCCGGCGGATGACGCTCATCGTCACACCCGCGTGCTCCGGCCGGCCGGGCCCCGGAGAAATCACGACGCGATCGGGTTTGGCCGTCTCGATGACGTCGAGCGTCACCACGTCGTTGCGCATCACCCGCACCTCCGCCCCGAGCTCGCCCAGGTACTGCACGAGGTTGTAGGTGAAGGAGTCGTAGTTGTCGATGACTAGAACCATGTCGAGACATTGCAGGATTGCAGAATTGCAGGATTGCAGGAAGGAAAGGCAAAGGGATCCTTCCCTTCCTGCAATTCTGCAATCCTGCCATTCTGCAATTTCATAATCCAGCCTGCGCGAGCTCGAGCGCTCGCAGCAGCGCCTGGGCTTTGTCCTTCGTCTCTTCGTATTCCGCCGCAGGATTCGAATCCATGACGATGCCGGCGCCAGCCTGCACGTAGGCCTTTCCGTTCGACATGATCACCGTCCGAATCGCGATGCAGAAGTCGAGGTTGCCGGCGAAATCGAGGTATCCGACGGCACCCGCGTAGACGCCGCGGCCCGATGGCTCGAGCTCCCTGATGATCTGCATTGCGCGGACCTTCGGCGCGCCCGAGACGGTGCCGGCGGGGAAACACGACACGAGCGCGTCGAGCCGGTCGCGATCGTCGGCGAGCTTCCCCTCCACGATTGAGGTCAGGTGCATCACGTGCGAAAAGCGCTCGAGGCCCATGAACTGCGGCACGCGCACCGATCCGTACGCGCAGACGCGACCGACGTCGTTGCGCCCGAGGTCAACGAGCATGACGTGTTCGGCGCGCTCCTTCTCGTTGCGCTTCAGCTCCTCGGCCAGCCGCATGTCCTCCTCGTCGTTCCGTCCGCGCCGGCGCGTGCCGGCAATCGGGTGTGTCTCCACGCGCGACCCCTCGACCCGGACCAGCATCTCCGGCGACGAGCCGACAAGCGAGACGCCGCCCACGCGGACGAAATACATGTACGGCGACGGGTTCACGTGGCGAAGGGCGCGATAGACCGTGAACGGATCGGCCGACACCTCGGCCTCGAAGCGCTGCGACAACACGACCTGATAGATGTCGCCCGCGGCGATGTGTTCCTTGGCCGCGCGGACCCGCTCCTCGAAGCGCTCCCGCGTGTGGTTCGACCTGAACTCGAGGCCGTCGGCCGCCTCGCGCGGCGTCCGCGACAGGTTGCGCTCGAGCTCGCGCTCGAGGAATTGAATCTTCGCGCACGCGAACTGGTACAGCGACTCCAGATCCTCGTCCGGCGTGATGCGCGCATTGGCGATGATCAGGATGCGATGCTGGACGTGATCGAATGCGAGAACCGTGTCGAACAGCATGAAGCCGGCGTTGTCGGCGCCGTCGTCAGACGATCCGAGGTCGCCGAGCACCGGCTCGAACCACGACGCCGCCCCGTACCCGAGATAGCCGACTGCGCCGCCGGTGAAGCGCGGCAGCTCGGGAACGAACGGCGACCGGAAGTCGGCCATGAGCCGCCGCAGCGTGTCGACGAAGGGCTGATCGCTCCCGGTGGTCACCCCGCCGCGATCCATCGTCGTCTTGCCGTCATGTGACCGCAGGATCAGGAACGGGTCCTTGCCGAGAAACGAATAGCGCCCCACGTGCTCGCCGCCTTCGACGCTCTCCAGCAGGAAGGCGTAGTCGGCATGCTCGGCGATCTTCAGGAAGGCCGACACCGGCGTGAGGAGGTCGGCGACGATCTCCTTGCACACGGGGACGAACGTCCCGCGTCGCGCCAGCTCCTTGAATTCATCGAACGACGTGATTCTCATTGCGCGCAAACTCCGCGAACCGCGTCAGAGCGGCCTCTCTCATCACGCCCGCCCGAGGCGTCCTGCCGGTCCACCGCTGAAACTGATCGCGGGCCTGGGCGGCGAGCATCTCGAGGCCGCCGATGGTCTGGCAGCCCACGGCTGCCGCCTCGCGCAGCAGCCGGGTGCCCGGCGGGTTGTAGACCAGATCGTAGACGCAGCGCCCCGTGATCTGATCCGCGGGAATCGGAGTCTCGTCCACGCGCGGATGCATGCCGATCGGCGTGCAGTTCACCAGCAGGTCCCAGCTTCCCGGCTCGGGCGGCCACGGACCGACCTCGATCGACGCCAGCGCGGCGACTTGCCTGGCCTGCTCGCGGTTCCGCGCGTGCAGTCGCGTCGAGCAGCCGCTCGAAGCCAGGGCCACGGTGACGGCCCTCGCCGCACCCCCGGCCCCGAGCACGGCCGCGCGCACACCGGCGAGCGCCATGCAATCCCGAAGCGGCTCGAGGAATCCGCCTGCGTCGGTGTTCGCGCCGATCCAACGCCGGTCCTCGACCGAAATTGTGTTGATCGCGCCGATGCGGCGGGCAACCGGATCGGCTTCGTCCACGTAATCGAGCATCGACACTTTGTGCGGAATCGTGACGCTCGCGCCGCTGATGCCGATCGCGCGGCCGAATGTCTGGAAATCGGCGGCGCTCGCCGCCGGAAACGGCAGATACACGGCATCGGCGCGCGCGGCTCCTCGAGCAACGACTGCGCGTCCAGTTGCCCGACTTCGCGCACAGCCCCTGCGTAGGTCCAGGTCGAGCCGAAGCGGCCGGCGAGGATGCGCGTGGCCACGCCGTACTCTCCCATCCCGATGAGCACGAGACGGCTCGGCCCGCTCCGGAGGCCGAGATCGAGGAGCGGGACGCAGTCGCTCAGGCACGTCATCGCCGCGGCGATCTTAATCACCTCGGCGCCAGTCGATTGCATGGCATGGACGCGAGCGGCGAGATCCGCCGGCACGCCATCAAACGCATGGGACGACAGCACGATCCGCCGTCCCCCGGCCCCGGCGATCACATCGTCGAAGCGCGCGCGCCATTCGATGTCGACCCACTCCGCGCCGAGCGATAGCGCCTCGGTCAGGATCCGCCGGCGGTCTTCTTCTGACCCCGTGAAGCCGCCGCCTTCCCACGCGGGACGGCAGGTCACGATCACCGGGCGACGCCGGCCGGCCAGGGCGCCGGCGACGCTCGGGTCGCTCACAGAGTCGAGCCGCAGCTCGATCAGATCTGCCTCGACGACCGCGTCCCGCTTCCGGCGCAGCTCGGCCATCGTGGCGGCAGTAACCGTGACGCAAAGGAGCGGTCTAGACACCATCCACAGTCCTGAATAAAAAAAGCCCCTTCAACCGTTCGGCTGAAGAGGCTCGTAAACTCGTTCGCGCTGGGCGGCTTACGCCTGGGCGGATGCCTCTTCAGTCGGGCCCCGATACGACCACCACGCCGACGCGGACACGCCCGCGGCTCGGCTGCGATCGAGGGACGGGGCAAAGGACTGCGGCATCAGAGCGGGGGGACGATAGCAGACACCGGCGACTCCTGTCAACACGATCGGCCATTTCTCCTTGACCAGCAAGCACTTCTCCCGTAGATTGGATTGAAATCATGCCAATACGCCGGTTTGTGCTGAACGCGTTTGTGGCCCTTCTCGGCGTGTCGGTCCTGCCCGTCATCCCCTACGGGGCCACGACCCAAATGGGCGTCAACGAAATCCGGCCGGGAATGGTCGGCATCGGCCGGACGGTTTTCGATGGCACGCACGTCGAAGAATTCAGGGCGAACATCCTCGGCGTGCTCGAGAACGTCATCGGGACGCACCGCAATCTCATCCTCGCCAGGCTCGAAGGCGGGCCGCTCGCCAACACCGGCGTCATCGCCGGAATGAGCGGCAGCCCCGTCTATGTCGACGGCCGCCTCATCGGCGCCGTCTCGTACGCGCTTGGCAGCTTTTCCAAAGAACCGATCGCCGGCATCACGCCGATCGCCGAGATGACGGATTCGACGAGTTTCAGCGACACACGGCCGACGGGCGCGCGGGTCCACATCGACTACCCGCTCACCCGCGACAACCTCACTGCCGCGTTTCGCAAGGCGCTCAACTGGAATCGTCCGTTTGCCGACCGTCCAGACGAGACGCACCTGGCCGGTGTGAGCGCGGTGGCGGGGCTCGGGGGCAGCCAGCTCGGCACGCTGCTCCGCCCCATCGCGACGCCGCTCGTCATGTCCGGCTTCGAACCGGAGCTCGCCGACGTATTCGGCAGCGCCTTCCGCGAGCAGGGCTTCGTGCCGAGCGGCGGCGGCGCTGCGGGATTCCGCACCGGGGAAGCGCCATTTGAAGGTCCGCTCAAGCCGGGCGACGCGGTCGGCGTGATGCTGGTGAGCGGCGACCTGCAACTGGGCGGCACCGGCACGGTGACGCACATCGACGGCGACCGCGTCTATGCCTTCGGTCACCCGATGTACAACCTGGGACCCACTGAATTCCCGATGACGCGCGCGTACGTCTACACCGTGCTGCCGAGCCTGTTCTCCTCGATGAAGCTGTCGAGCACGGGCGAAATCATCGGCACGTTCCTTCAGGACCGCGCGACCGCGATTGCCGGCCGTCTCGGACACGGACCGCGCATGATTCCGGTGACGATCTCGCTCCAATCCGGCCGCGCGCCGAACCAGACATTCCACTTCGGCGTCGTGAACGATCAGCTCTTCGGACCGTTGATGACCTACGCGAGCATCCTGAACACGCTCGGATCGTACGAGCGGCAGTACGGCTCGGCGACCTTCGGCGTGCGCGGATCCGCAACGGTCAGGAACCACGACGCCATCGCGTTCAACAACCTGTTCTCGGGCGATCAGGCGTCGATGGGCGCGGCCGCGTACGTCGTGGCGCCCATCACGTATTTGATGGGCAATGATTACGAGAAGGTGGATCTCGAAAGCGTGAGCGTGACGTTCTCCTCGACCGAAGAGCCCAGGACGGCGACGCTCGAGCGCGTGTGGCTCGACGATCCGCGTCCTCGCGCCGGCCGGACCGTCCCGCTCAAGATCCTGTTCCGGACGTATCGCGGCGAAGAAGTCGTCCGCACGCTGCCGCTCGATATCCCGGCGAACGCCAGCGGAACGTTGTCGCTGCTCGTGTCGGACGGCGCCCGCCTCGGCCTGACCGAGCAGCGCGAGGCGCGCCTCCCCCAGCCGCGCAGCGTGGACCAGATGATCAAGGCGCTCAACAAGGCGCGTCGCAACAACACGCTGTACATCAAGCTGCTCGGCTCGGACGCCGGCGCCGTCGTGAACGGCGAGCTGCTGTCGTCGCTGCCGCCGTCGGTGCTCGGCGTGCTCGAGGGCGATCGGAACGGCGGCAACTTCAATCCGCTCCACAGCGCGACGGTCGCCCAGTGGGAATTGCCCACCGAACACGCCGTCGCGGGATCCCGGACGCTGACGATCACCGTCTCGCCGAACTAGGCCGCTCTTCACTGTCATCGATATGCTGAATACACGGCTGCGGATACTGGCGGCGACGGCGACTCTTGTCCTCACGCTGATGGGGCTCCAGGCATCGTCGCCGAAGTTTTTCCAGGCTGCGACCCAGACCGATTTCCTCAAGGGCGACGTCGAGAACCTTTCGATCGACAGCCACGGCCAGCTGACGCTGGGTCCGGTCACCGAGCTGGTGTACGAGACGTCCGCGCCGTTTCTGTGGTCGATGGTGTCGGCCCCCGACGGCACGCTCTTCATCGGAACCGGCAACGAAGGCAAAGTCTTCCGCGTCGACCCGCAGGGCAAAGGCTCGCTGTTCTTCGACAGCACCGAGCTCGAGGCGCACGCGCTCGCGCTGGCGCCCAACGGCGGCCTCTACGTCGGCACGTCGCCGGACGGCCGTATCTACAAGGTCGATCGCAACGGCACGGCGACGACGTTTTTCAACGCCGACGACAAGTACATCTGGGCGCTCACCGTCGATGGCAACGGCAACGTGTTCGCGGGCACCGGGGACAGGGGCGTGATCCACAAGATCACGCCGGACGGCAAAGGGACGACGTTCTACAAGACGAACGCGACGCATGCGACGGCGCTGGCCTTCGACAAGGGCGGCAACCTGCTGGTCGGCACCGGCTCGCCCGGCAAGGTGCTGCGCATCGACCAGGCAGGGAAGGCGTTCGTCCTGCTCGACTCGCCGTTTCAGGAGATCCGCGCGCTGCGCTTCGACGACAAGGGGACGCTCTATGTCGCGGCGATCAGCGGACGCTCCGGCGGAGCCACGGTCAGCACGGAAAACCTCGATCGCCCTTCTCCGGATCCGTCGCGGGCACCCGTGCCGTCGGTCTCCGCCGAAATCACGTCCATGTCGATCGTCGACGTCGGCGGCGGATCGACGTCCTCCGCGTCGCCCCGAGAGGATCGCCGGGCGCCCAAGGGCGCCGTATACCGCATCCTGCCCGATGGCGTCTGGGACCAGTTGTGGGAGTCGCGCGACGACTCCCCGTACGATCTCACCTTCGATCAAAGCGGCGCGTTGATCGTCGGCACGGGGAGCAAGGGCAAGCTCTATCGCCTCGAAGGCACCCCGCTGCGGCCGACGCTGCTCGCGCGCGCGGCCGCCCAGCAGGTCACGGCGTTCCACAAGGATGCCAATGGCCGGCTGTATTATGCGACCGCCAATCCCGGCAAGCTGTTCCGCCTGTCATCCGAGCGCGCGCCGCGCGGGACCTACGAGTCCGAGTCGCGCGACGCGCAGATGGTCTCCACGTGGGGCGCGATCAGCTGGCGGGGTACCGTGCCGGGCGGCAGCCGCATCGAGCTCTTCACGCGCGCCGGCAACACCGAGACGCCCGACGACACCTGGAGCGTGTGGTCGTCGGCGTACGCCAGCGCGGACGGCTCGGCCATCACGAGCCCGAAAGCGCGGTATCTGCAGTGGCGCGCGGTATTGACCGGCAAGGGCGACGGTCCGGTGCTCACCTCGGTGACCGCCGCGTATCTGCAGCGGAATCTCCGCCCGCAGGTCCGCAGCGTCACCGTCCACCCGCCGGGTATCGTGTTTCAGAAGCCCTTCTCCACCGGTGATCCCGAGCTCGCCGGCTTCGACGATCAATCGACGCCGGAGCGCAAGCTCGCCGCCGCGGCCGGCCAGCAGCCTGGCGCCTCATCGCCGCTCGGCCGCCGCACGTATCAAAAGGGATTGCAGACGCTGGTCTGGAAGGCCGACGACGAGAACGACGACGACCTGGTGTACGACGTGCTGTTTCGGCGCGAAGGTGAAACGGCGTGGAAGACGCTGCGCAAAGCCGCCACCGATGCGATCCTGGTCTGGGACACCACGACGATTCCGAACGGTACGTATTTCGTGAAGATCGTGGCGTCCGACGCGCCCTCCAATCCCACCGGCACCGCGCTGACCGGCGAGCTCGACAGCTCGGCATTCGAGGTCGACAACACGGCGCCGGCCATTGGCGTCAGCTCCGTGCGCGTCGAGCGCGGCCGCACGATCATCACCTTCGACGTCAAGGACGACCACTCGCCGGTCCAGCGCGTCGAGTTCTCGCAGGACGGCCAGCGGTGGCGCGGCGTGTTTCCCGTCGACGGCATCGCTGATTCGCGAGAGGAGCACTACGAGCTCGCAATCGATGGAGAGCTCGGGGATCGCGGCTTGACGCTCCGCGCAAGCGATTCGATGAACAACGTGGCCACCGCCCACGTCGATGCGCCTTCGCGGCGGCGCTGAGTTTGGTCCTTTGTACTTAGGCCTTGGTCCTTAGTCCGTCCTCGGTCCTTAGGTCCGTCCTCGGTCCTTAGTCCGTCCTCGGTCCTTAGGTCCGTCCTCGGTCCTTAGTCCGTCCTCGGTCCTTAGTCCGTCCTCGGTCCTTGGTCCGTCCCCAGCCCCCAGTCCCCACAAAGGACTCTAACGGACGGACCAAGCACAGAAGGACCAGGAAGGAAGGACGAAGCTTAAGCGGGGACGATGACGGCGCGGTCGGCGAGCGAGGCCGCGCGCTTTTTCGGCCGGAGTGGAACGTCGAGCGCCGTCGGCGGTTTGCTGGCCCGCACCGTGGCATGTTCCACGAGCCAGAGCATGTTGACGGCGACGGCCTGGTTATTCGGCAGCGACGCGTCGAGCCGGGATCGCGACACGACCTCCAGCAAGTCTTCGATCAACTGCACCTGCCCGACCGCAGAGTGATGCCGCGCGGCGCGAAGCACCGCGAGGCTCGACACCCGCCCCTGGCGCGTGACGATCGCTTCGAGCGTGAAGACGGCGTCCTGTTCGGCCGACTCATTCGCGCGCTGAAAACGCTCCGCCCAGCGCGCGTGGCAGGCGGACGCATCCGTCAGATCGTTGCCCGACTCGCACTCGAGCGGAGTCGCCAGGACGCTGACGATGGCCGCGAGCGAATCGGGGCGCTCGTCCGTGGCGAACCGCATCATGCCGAGCATGATGACGACGCACACAATCGTGGCGGCCGCGGCACCGAGGCCGGCGTACCCAAGCCGCATGTCCTCGAACATCACGCGCATCCGCGCGAACAACGACGCATCGTCTTCCGCCTTCAACCGGCTGACGACGGTCGCGGTGAACACCTCCGCGTCGTCCGGCGACAGGCCGAGTCGGCCGGGCACCAGCCCGCGCAGCGCCACGCGCACCTCACCCATCTCGGCCAGCGCGGCCGCGCAGCGATCACACCATTCGATGTGGGCGCCGACGCCAATCTGATCGGTGACCGCGAGCTCGTGATCGTGGTACGCCTGCAGCCGACGCCGCGTCGCCGCACAGGTGAGGGGCTTCATGCGATCCTCGCTTCGCGGAGCTCGAGTCGCAGCGCCTGCCGGGCGCGCGTGAGGCGGGATTTGACCGTGCCCACGGCGACGCGGAGCGAGAATGCAATCTCCTCGTAGCTCAGGCCGTCGATCTCGCGCAGCACGATCGCCGTCCGCTGGTCGAACGGCAGGTGGTCGAGCGCCCGCTGCAGCCGTTCCGCGAGCTCTTTCTGCGCGAGCAGGCGATCGGGCGTCGACTCGCCGCCCGAGAGAAACTCGCCGTGCGCGGCGATGTGCTGGTCGAGCGACACCTGATCCGCGCGGTGGCGGCGGCGCCAGAATCTGTGCCGGTTGCGCGCCTGATTCACCGCAATCCGGTAAATCCAGGTGCGCAGGCTCGACTGGCCCCGGAATCGATGAATGGTGCGGAACACGCGGAGGAAGACGTCCTGTGAAAGGTCCAGCGCCTCGTCACGATCGCCGAGCAGGTTCATCGAGAGCTGTACCACCATCCGCTGGTGCTCGGCGACCAGCTCCGCACACGCGGATTCCTCGCCGGCCCCACACCGATGCACGAGAGCGGCTTCGCGGCCGCCGACATCGGACCAACCGATCGCTCTCGCCTGCTTCACAGAGAGGTCCACTATACCAGCGTTAGACTCCGGCCGCGCCCCAAAGTTCCACCGGGCTGGTAGGATAGAGCGATTGTGAAGCGCTTGATCGTCGGGCTGGCCCTGCTGGCGCTGGTGGCGGTGAGCGCCGCCGTCGCCTATCAGGCGGCGGCGCGCCAGCGCGAGTACAGCGAGCTGCTGACCCGCGGCGACAGCGCACTGCGGGACGACCAGACCTTCGGCGCGATCGAAGGCTACAGTGGCGCGATCGCGCTCCGGCCGGGCTCGATGCTCGCCTACCTGCGCCGGGGCCAGACGTACCAGCGGCGGGGCGATTCCGGCGACCTCGACGCCGCGGCGCGCGACTTTCGAACCGCGGCCGCGCTGGACCCGACCGCGACGCGCCCCCTCGAAGCGCTCGGCGACGTGCTCTACCAGCGACAGCGCTACGCCCGCGCCGCCGAGACGTACGAACGCTACGTGCTGCTGGACGATCGCTCCGCGCGCGTGAGCTACAAGCTGGCGCTCGCCCGCTTTCGCGATCGCGACATCGACGCCGCGCTGACCGCACTCACCGAGGCGGTTCGGCTCGACGACCGGATGGCCGACGCGCACTACCTCCTCGGTATGTGCCTGCGTGAGAAGCACCGCTTGCCCGAAGCCGTGCGGGCCCTCGAGCGAGCCGTTTCGCTCGAGCCGGGCATGATTCCGGCCCGCGAGGAGCTCGCCGATCTATACCGCATCCAGGACCGGCGCGCCGACGAGATCGAGCAGCTCCAGCTGCTGGCCGGACTCGACCGCGATCATGTGGAGCGGCAGGTTGCGGTCGGCATGGCGCACGCCCGCGCCGGCCATTGGGATCTGGCGGTGCTCACGCTGAGCGGCGCGCTCGAGCGCAATCCGAACGAGCCGGAAATCTACCGGGCGCTGGGCCAGGTGTGGCTGGAACGGCCGCGCGAAGACCGCGCCTTCCTGAGCAAAGCGCGCGAGGCGCTGCAGTTCGCCGCGTTGGGCCCGACGGCGAGCAGCGAGACGCTCGCGCTCTACGGCCGCGCATTGATGGAGGAGGGTGATACGGAGGGAGCCGAGCGCGCTCTGCAGCAGGCCACGACCCGCTACCCTGTCGACCCCGCGGCGTTTCTGCTCTACGCCTCGACCGCGGAAGCACAAAATCGCCTCGACGCGGCCAGACAGGCGCTCATCCAGTACGGCGTGCTGGCGTTCGGCGACGGGGATCTCGTGGCGAGAGCCACGCGCATCGCTGCGCTGTCGCTTCGGCTGAACGACCCGCGTACTGCGGTCGACTGGCTGAGCCGGGCGACCTCGTCGAATCCGAACGACGTGCAGCTGATCGCGGCGCTCGCCGACGCGCACATCAGAGCCGGGGATCGCGGGGCCGCACAGGCGGCCATCGCGCACGGTCTCGAAAAAGATCCGAAGAACGCGCAGCTTCTCGCGCTCGCGCGGCGCGCACGTTGAATTGGGAATTGAGAATCTGGAATTTGGAATTCGAGCACGCATTAATTTGAATTCGAGCACGCATTCCAAATTCCAAATTCCAAATTCCAAATTCTTAATTGCTTTCTCGGGTCGGTCGCGTCGTGCAGGCCATCACCCAGAAAGTTGAACCCGAGCACCAGCAGCGCGATCGCCAGCCCGGGGAACACGGTGAGGTGCGGCGCATCGAGCAGGTGCGCCCGGCCGCCGTTCAGCATCGTGCCCCAGCTGGGCGTCGGCGGCTGGACGCCCAGGCCCGAGGAAGCTCAGCGCCGCTTCGCCGATGATCGCGCCGGCCATCCCCAGCGTCGCCTGAACCATGATGGAGAACACGATCGCGAGCAAGGGACCAAGCCAGAAGTTCGGGATTGATGATCGTCAGCGCAAACAGCACGTTGCCGAGGCTTGGCCCGAGCACCGCGACGGGCGCGATGGCCAGCAGCAGGCCGGGAAAGGCCAGCAGCACATCGATCACCCGGCTGATCACACGTCCACCACGCCGCCGAAGTAGCCGGCGACGGCGCCGAGCAGCGTGCCGAGCGACGCCGAGACCGAAACCCGTCAGGCCGACGAGAAAAATCAGCAGAATGCAGCCCTGCACGAGCGGATAGTCGCGGAAGTTGATCGACTGAAATCAAGAGCCGGCCGACCCCCGGCCACGCGAAAATCGTCTCGGTGATGACGGCGCCGGTCAACAGCGCGCCGAATTGCAGTCCAGGCACGGTCACGATCGGAATCAGGCTGTTCCGGAAAGCGTGACGGAGGACCGCGCGAGCGCGTGAGACACCGCGCGCCCGCGCCGCCAGCACATACGGCTCCCGCAGCTCCTCGAGTACGCTCGCGCGCGTCATGCGGGCGAGCACGGCCGACAGCGGCGCACCGAGCGTGATCGCCGGGAGAACCAGATGCGCCGCGGTG
>QHWJ01000108.1 GCA_003222535.1 Acidobacteriota bacterium
TGGAGGGGCTCCAACAAGCAAGCACGCTACCGTGCTTTGCGTGAAAAGCACTCAAGGGTGCTCTGCGTCAAAAGCACTCCAGGGTGCTTTGCGTAAGAAGCACTCTAGGGTGCTTTGCGTGAAAAGCACTCTACCGTGCTTTAGGTCAAAAGCACTTCAGGGTGCTTTGCGTGAGAAGCACTCTAAGGTGCTCTGCGTGAAAAGCACTCTAGGGTGCTTTGGCTGAAAAGGACCTTGTGTGCTCTTGACGAAGAGCGATTATAGGGCGAACGCCGCGTCAGCGGGCGACGATGTGGATGTCGGACCTGCAGTAGGCGGCGCTCGCCGCGACATTCCGGTACATCTCTGGAATGTCCTCCAGGTCCGCCGCATCGACGTACGCCGAGCCCCCGGGCGCGACCGCCGGGTTCGCGTTTCTCGCGGCGGCCACGAGGCGCTCGTAGGGCCGCGTCCGTTCACGAAAGCTCATCGTGCTTTTTTCGGCAAACACGGCAAAGCGCACGGCGAGTGCGCAGCCGAGGGCGGCGGCCGCCGCGCGGGCCATGCGTCGCGGGATCCAGGTGCCGGCGACGATCTCCACCTGCACGATCAAATCGGCGAGCAGCAGCGCGAATCCAGCCGCCGGGAGATACAGATAGCGGGAGACGTTGCCCCACGTGAAGAACGAGTAGGGCGCGATCGTCACGAAGATCCACGCGACGAAAAAGCGCGCGCGCGGCGTGCCGCGCCACAAGAGCGCGGCCGTGACGAGCACGATCGCCACGTACGACGCGACGATGCGCGGTCCGATGTAGAGCGAGAGGATGTATTGCAGCGCGTGCGGCACGGCGTGCCAGCCGAACCGGTAGTGCCCCTCCCGAATCAGATAGCTGCGGCTGTTCACGACATAGGTGATCGCCAGAGAACCGGCGAGCAGCGCGGCGAACGGCACGTACCACAGCGCACGCCCCGCGATTGATTTCGCATCCACCGGCGCGTGCCGCTCCGTGATGAGCGTCGCCTCCAGCGCGAGCATCATCGCGAGGAGCGTCGCCGAGCTCTCGTGCGTCAGCGCGCAGGCGATGAACGCGGCCATCGTGCCCACATAGAAGACGAAGCGGGCGCGCTGGAGGAAGAGCAGGTGCAGCCACATCGCGAGCAGATACCACAACGACGGCAGCAGGTCGGTAATCGCGGCCACCCACGCGACCGCCTCGACATAGCCGTCCTGCACGCAGAACAACATCGCGGTGAGGGCCGCGGCGAACCGGTTCGCGGTCAATGCTCGCGCGAAGAGATACAGCACCAGCGTGTTGATCAGGTGGATGCCGAGGCTGACGAGGTGAAACGGGAGAGCCGCGCAGCCAAAGAGCCGTTCCCCGAGATAAAAATAGATTTCGACGATGGGGCGGTAGAAATGATCGTAGCGGCTGAGATCCAGCAGGTTCGCGGCGTCGAACGTCCGCGCGCGTTCGAGCCACTGGAAGTCATCGTTGAAGAAATAGCTTCCGAGAGCGGGGCGATAGACCACGACGACTGCGGCCGTCAGCGCGAACGCGCCGGCGGCCCACGCAAGCGCCCCGGCGCCACGGCCCCGACCGCCCGTCACTCTGGTCCTTGGCTCCGAGTGGCAATTATAGTGTGTGAATGCACAAGGGGCGTCTCGAAGCCTTCAGCGACGGCGTGATCGCGGTCCTCATCACGATCATGGTCCTCGAGCTGAAAGTGCCGCACGGCACGAGCCTCGAGACGCTGCGACCCCTCGTGCCGATCTTCCTCACCTACGTCCTGAGCTTCGTTTTCCTGGGCATCTACTGGAACAACCACCACCACATGCTGCAGGCCACCGAGCGGATCAACGGCGCCATCCTGTGGGCCAACCTGCATCTGCTGTTCTGGCTGTCGCTCGTGCCGTTGGTCACCGGCTGGATGGGGGAAAACAATTTCGCCTCGCTCCCAACGGCCGTCTACGGCGCGGTGCTCTTCATGGCCGGCATCGCTTACACAATTCTGGAGGCGTTGATCATCCGGCATCAGGGCCCGCACTCGAAGCTGGCGGCGGCGGTCGGCCGCGGCGGGAAGGGCAAGCTCTCGACCGTCTTATACGCGGCGGCGATCCCGCTCGCCTTCGTGAACGAGTTGATCGCGGACGCCATCTACGTGTTCGTCGCGCTGATGTGGCTCGTCCCCGACCGGCGGATTGAGCGAACGTTCGATTCTCACTAGCGACTTCGGGGACTGGGGACTTGGGGACTGGGAATGGCCCGGGCCGACCCTACGACATTTGGTCCGCCGTTGGTCTTTCGAACCACGCCACGAAAAGCACGAAATACACGAAAAGCACGAAAATGATCATCTTGTTTTCGTGTGTTTCGGGTTTTCGTGTTTTTCGTGGCGGGACCTCGGGACCGGGGAAATGTGTTTTCGTGTCTTTCGTGGCTAAAAGCTTGACCCTGACTCGAGCGTCTGATACACCATCCACCGCCGGTCACCGCCGGGTGCGTGTCCGGGAAGTGTGAACACGCTCCTGGCGCGAGCTCGTTGGAACAAGAGGTCAGGAGGCAGCTGGTGTGTGGATCTGAAATGCGTGAGGACGGGCTGCTGGCGTGGAGACTGTGATGGTTCGATTTGGGCGGGCGATCGCGCTGGTCGGTCTCGTCCTCGCGCCCTCAGCCGCGCCGGCCCAGATCGATTTGTCCGGGAGTTGGGGCGCCCGGTACCACGAGGATTTCCCCGAGCGCATCCCCGGTCCCGCGCTCGCCGATTTCCTCGGGTTGCCCATCAACGAGAGCGCGCGGCAATGGGCGCTCAGCTGGGATCCGTCGCGACTGACGCTGACCGAGCATCAGTGTCAAGTACACGTGTCGCCGTACATCTATCGAGGCCCTCTGCAGCTGCGGATCTGGGAAGACCGGGACCCCAGGTCTCAGAAGCTCCTCGCGATCAAGAACTACATCAGCACCTACGAACAGACCAGAACGATCTGGATGGACGGCCGCCCGCATCCGCCCGAGTACGCGGCGCACACCTGGGAGGGTTTCTCGACGGGGAAGTGGGAAGGCGACATGCTGACGGTCGAGACGACCCACATCAAGCAGGGCTGGATCCGGCGCAACGGCCTCCCCGAAAGCGATCGCGCGACCCTGATCGAGCACTTCATCCGGCACGGGGAGTATCTGACGCACATCAGCGTGGTCACCGACCCCGTGTACCTCACCGAGCCGCTCGTGAAGAGCCAGAATTTCGTCTTGACCGAGCGGCAACTCCCGGACAACGCCTGGTTGTGGCCCTGTCAAATCGTCGACGAGGTCGTCGGCCGGCCCGTGGGCGAGGTGCCGCACTACCTGCCCGGTCAGAATCCGTTCGTGAGCGAGTTCGCGACGCGGAGCGGCATCCCGATCGAAGCGGCGATGGGCGGCGCCGAGACGATGTATCCGGAGTACATGTTGAAGCTGCAACAGGCATCCGGCTCGAAAGGCAAGCCTCGCTAGAAAGAACTGGTCGCCATGATGACGCACGTGAACACTTGCAGACGGGTCGCGGCGTATGTCTTCATCGGAGCGTTCGTCGCGATCGCGGCCGGGACGCGGCTCGAGGCCCAGGCCGTCCGGGCGACGATCCTGGGCGCCGTGCGCGACGCCACGGGCGCGGCGATGCCCGGCGCCACCGTCGAGGTGAGGAATGTCGGTACGGGCGTCGTGCAGTCTGTCGTCACCAACGAGCAGGGTCGATACAACGCGCCCGATCTCGCGATCGGCACGTATGAAGTGCAGGCGTCGCTTTCGGGCTTTCAGCGCGTCGTTCACAAAGGGATCACCCTTCGCGTCGGCAGCCAGAACGTCGTCGACTTCACGCTGCCGATCGGACAGATCGAGGAGACCGTCACCGTCACCGGCGAGAGCCCGATCGTGGACACCACGTCGAGCGCCGTGGCCACGACGATTGAGCAGAAGCAGATCGCCGACTTGCCGCTGAACGGCAGAAACTTCGCCCAACTCATCACGTTGGCGCCCGCCGTGACCACGGTGACGTTCACCGGTTCGCTGTTCGGCCGGCAGACCGTCTATTCGGTGGCCGGAGGCCGGCCCGAGGGGCAGGCCTTCCTGCTCGACAACACCAACGTCGCGAATTTCTGGAACCGCGCCGCGGGCTCCGGCGTGCTCGGCACGACCCTCGGCGTCGAGGCGATCGCCGAATTCCAGGCCCTGACCAACACCTACAGCGCGCAGTTCGGAGGAGGCGGCGGCGTCATCAACGCCATCACCCGGTCGGGCGCCAACGTCGTGCACGGATCGGCGTTCGAATTCGCGCGGAACAGCAAGCTCGACGCGCGCAACTTCTTCGACGACCCGACGAAGCCGAAGCCGCCGTTCACCAAGAATCAATACGGCGGCAGCCTTGGCGGACCGATCCGCAGCGACAAGGCGTTCTTCTTCGTCACCTACGAAGGCGTCACGCAGAGCCTCGCCGAAACGCGAATCCTCACCGTGCCCGACGCCAACGCTCGCAGCGGCCTGATCCCGATCGGCGGCGCCCTCACCAACGTCGGCGTCAACGCGGCCATCAAACCCGTGCTCGATCTGTATCCGTTGCCGACGACGCCCTTGAGCGGTGGTGTCGGACAGCTGAACGAGGTCGACACCACGACCGGCCACGAGAATTACGTCCTGGGCCGCCTCGATTACACGCTCGGGTCGCGCGATTCGATCTTCGCGCGGTACGTGGCCGATACCGCGTACCTGTTCGAGCCGTTCAGCGGATCGAATCTGCCGCTGTGGCCGGCCACGAATCGCACGAACAATCAGTACCTGACGGCCGAAGCCCGGCGCGTGATCTCCTCGAGCGTGATCAATCAGGTGCGCTTCGGCTTCGTGCGGACGCGGGAACTGGCGGACAATACCGGCTCGAATCCCGCCCTGCAGTTCTTTCCCAACCGCATGGACGGCTCGGTCAATCCCGGCAGCGGCATCAGCGTGCTGGGCTCGAACCAGTTGAATCCGTTCGACATTCTTCAGCGCAAGTACTCCGCGGCGGACGACCTGTACTGGAACATCGGGACGCACAGCCTCAAGGTGGGCGGCTCGATCGAACGACAGGCCACCGACATCAATGCCCCATTTCAATGGGGCGGTGTGTGGACCTTCGGAAGCCTGCAGGCGTTCCTGCAGAACCAGCCCACCTCCATCGTGGGCGCCCTGCCCGGACAGGACAACGCCTACCGCGAGTTCCGCGAGTGGGACGTGACAACGTACGTGCAGGACGAGTGGAAAGCGGCGCCGGCGCTGACGCTGAACCTCGGACTGCGCTATGCCCCCACCACCAACGCCACGGTCGCGCCGGGCATTACGCTCGTGGATCCGCCACGGTCGCCGGCCTTCACGCCGGTCGACACGGTCTTCGCGACGAACGCCTCGCTCAAGAACTTCGACCCGAGGCTCGGCGTCGTCTACGATCCGTTCGCCGATCACCGGACGTCGATTCGCGCTGGCTTCGGCGTGTTCCACAACGTGATCGCGCCCCGCGTCTACGGCTCCGCGTATTACCTCAACCCACCGTTCGTCATCGGCCGGCAGGATCTGTCGGTGGTGCCTCCGCGCTTCCCGACACCGTTCACCGCGGTGGCGGCGGCGCTTCCCACGCAGAGCCAGGTCATCGACTATCAGACGAGGGATACACCGTATCAGGAGCAGTGGAACGTCAACCTTCAGCGGGAAGTCTTCCAGTCGACGCTCGCGACGGTCGGCTACATCGGGTCGCGCAGCGTCGATCTGTTCAAGCAGCGCGACCTCAACCCGGTCACGCCGCGAACGCTGGCGGATGGAACGGTCGTGTACGGCGCGACGCGCGGCGCCACGGCCGTCGGCATCGTCCCCAATACGCGCATCAACCCGGCGTTTTCGACGTTGAACACCGGCACGTCATTCGCCTCGTCTTCGTATCACTCGCTGCAGACGAGCCTCAACCGGCGGTTCTACCGCAACGTGCAAGCGCAGGTGTCCTACACGTGGTCGACGTGCAAGGACGTGAGCTCCGGCAACTTCGGCGGCGAGGGCGGGACGGCGTCGACCAACCCGTACGATCCCGAGTACGACTACGGGCCCTGCGGCTTCAGCCGGACGCACACGTTCAGAGCCAGCAGCGTGGTGGCGCTGCCGTTCAAGGGCAACCGGCTCGTCGAGGGTTGGCAGCTGAGCGGCATCCTGAACCTGACCAGCGGCTTGCCGGTCACGCCGACCGTGCCCGATCAGTCCGGGCTCGGAACAGGCGGACAGCGTCCCAACCTCGCGCCCGGTCGCAGTCTGGACAGCGCCGTGACGGGCAACATCAACCAGTGGTTCGATCCGGCGGCGTTCACGCTCCCGGCGCCGGGCACGCTCGGCACTGTTGGCCGCAACAGTCTGACCGGGCCGAGATTCGCGACGGTCGATCTCGCGCTCCTGAAGAACGTCGCGCTTCAGAGATCCTCGTCGCTTCAGTTCCGCGCCGAGGTGTTCAACTTGACGAACCACGTGAACTTCGGACAGCCGAGCGCCAACGTCTTCGCCCAGACAGTCAACGGTGGCGGCAGTCTCAGTCCGACGGCGGGCCGGATCACGACCACCGCCAGCACGTCGCGCCAGATTCAGTTCGCGCTGAAGCTGCTGTTCTGAGTGGGTCACGTAGGTCGGGTGGGTCAGGTAGGTCGGGTCAGGCAGGTCGCGTGGGTCTGGTAGGTCAGGTAGGTCGGATGGGTCACGTAAGTCGGGTAGGTCGGGTGGGTCAGGTAGGTCGCGTGGGTCGGTATGCACTGGCGGTCAGGTAGTAAAGACAAGAGCGTTCCCAGGAGGCATCGATGTCGAATCCCGTCATCTACGGACTGCACCACATCACGTTGTGCGCGAGCGGCGCGCAGGAGGACGTCGACTTCATCACGCAGGTGCTCGGCCTGCGGCTGATCAAGCAGACGGTCCTCTTCGACGGCCGGTACGCGCACTACCACCTCTATTACGGCAACGCGAACGCCGAGGTCGGCTCGGTGCTGACGACGTTCCCCTATCGGCGGATCCCCGGGCGACCGGGATCCGGCCAGATTTCGGCTACATCCTACGCGGTGTCGAAGGGCACGCTGCCATTCTGGAAGGACCACCTGAAGCGGCACAAGATCGAGCACAGCGGGATTCAGGAGCGCTTCGGACAGTCGTTCATCCGGTTCACGCATCCGTCCGGCTTGCTCCTGGAAGTGATCGAGGATGCGAACGACACGCGCGCGGGCTGGGCGACCGATCAGATCGACTCGCAGGTTGCCGCGCGGGGCTTCCATGGTCCCGTCCTGTCGGTGCGCGAGGTCGAAGAAGAAGAACGGTTTTTCATTGAAGCACTCGGCTTCCGGAAGACCGGCGTCGACGGTCCCTATCATCGGTTCGAGATCGGATCGGGCGGCGCGGGCAAAACGCTGGTGCTCCTCCATGAACCGGACCGCCGGGCGGGCAGCTGGGGATTCGGCGCCGGCACGGGTCACCATCTGGCGCTCGACATCGGGACGGACGAAGCGCTGGCGGAACAGAAGAACCTGTACGAGGAGCTCGGCTACACCGACTGCTCCGAGATCAAGGATCGGAACTACTTCCACTCGATCTACGTGCGGTCTCCGGGCGGCATTCTCACCGAGTGCGCCGCGATGGCGCCCGGCGGTTTCGCGAGAGACGAACCGTTCGATCAGCTCGGCATGGCCTTGTTGCTGCCGCCGTGGTTCGAGGATCGCCGGCAGGAGATCATGGGCATGCTCGAACCGATCGTTGTGCCCGAAGCGAATCGTCCGGCCGGAGCACAGACGGCGTCGCGCCTGGTTCCGCCGCCGGAGCCGGCGCCCGCCGCGGCTGGTGGACCCACGGCGTCGAGACGTACCAATGCGACGTTCATCGGCGGCGACGTCCCGCAGCAGTGATGGAGCGTGGTGCGTGCGAAAACTCAGGACATTCCCGCTCGTGGTGAGCTTGTCCCCGCTCGTGGTGAGCTTGTCGAACCACGAGGCAGACCGCTCATCCTTCGACAGGCTCAGGATGAGCGTGGGTACTAAAGCGCCGGACGCAGCACAGCAGCGGATATGCACACCAGCACCGAGCGCACTCTGACGACACACGTGGGCAGCCTCCCGCGTCCGAAGGACGTCGTGGACTTTCTGTTTGCGCAGGACCGCGGCGATCCCCTCGACGAAGCCCAGTTCGACGCTTCTCTGCAGCGCGCCGTTGGCGAAGCGGTCGGCCGTCAGGCGGAGGCCGGCATCGACATCGCCAGCGACGGCGAGATGAGCAAGATCAGCTGCTGGTCAAGGCGAAACCGATGGCGCTGCTCATCGAGGGCGCCAACCCGCGACACGAGCACGAATGGGAGATCTGGAAGAGCCACCGGTTGCCTGCGGACAAGATCCTGGTGCCGGGTGTGATCGACTCGAGCTGCAACTTCGTCGAGCACCCCGAGCTGGTGGCGCAGCGGATTGTCCGATATGCCGACCTCGTCGGGCGCACGCTGGCCGAGGGCGCCCGACTGGCGACGATGAAGCTCTTCGGTCAGGCGGTGGCTGCGACGTGACTGGGGACTAGGGACTGGGGACTGGGGACTAGCCCCAGCCCCCAGTCCCCAGCCTCTAGCCCCTACGTTTGAGCACGAAGTCGAACCGCGCCGTGCAAAACGGCGGTTCCAGCCCGAAGCGTGCCGCCTCGGGCTCGCGGATGTCGTGTCGCACGAAGGTACAGATCAACGAATCCTTGACTGCAAACACGGTGTCGGACTCGAGGTACGGATCGGCGTCGTCGAAGATGTGCGTCGTCACCGGCTCGTAGCCCTCCGCCGAGACGACGAAGTGGATGTGCGCCGGCCGCCACGGATGCCGGTTCGTCGCGCTGAGCATGCGGCCGACCGGACCGTCCGTCGGAATCGCATAGTACACGGGACGAACGGTCCGAATCAGGAACCGTCCCTCCTCGTCGGTTCGGAATTGTCCGCGCAGATGCAGCTCGTCGGTCTCTGCGTACTGTGAATCGTAGAGGCCGCTCGAATCGGCCTGCCACACGTCGAGCCGCGCGCCGGCTATGGGTTCGCCGTCGAGCGTGAGCACACGACCCGAGACGACGGTCGGGATGCCTTTCATGTCGCGGGGTGCCATGTTGCCGCCGGCGGGCAACTCGGGAGCGCCCTCACGGTGGAACGGTCCGAAGACGGTGGATTCCGTAGCCCCCTCCGGTTTGCGGTGGTTGATGAGATCCACGACCATCGACACGCCGAGCGTGTCGGAGAGGAGGATGAACTCTTGCCGTTTGTCGCTGCACATGTGTCCGGTCTCGGTGAGGAACTGGATGGCGTTCATCCATTCGGCCTCGGTCAGCTCCACATCTTTGACGAACGCATGCAGGTGACGGACGAGACTCTGCATGATCTGCCGCAGGCGAGGCTCGCCGGTGGCGTCGAAACGCCGCAGCACTTCGGCGGTGATGTCGTCTTCGGTCGTCCCGTGCGGCTTCAGGATCGTCGTCATAGTGTTATCGGCCTCCATCCCGTCGATGCGCGTCCATTCTAGTCTCCCGTCCCTGTGATACGTGGCACAAGTCCCAGAGCGCGGCGCCCGACTCGCAAGGCGCGACGACCGAGCATATCGGGAAACGGAGGCTGAAGTGAGAACTGAAAAGCCAGCAGGAAGGGGTTCGAAGATGTGTTTGCTTTTACGCACGCCATGCGGGCGGCAGGCCCTCGCGGTCGCAGACCCTTCTCACCGCATCAGGTGCAGCCTTCAGGACGGCGGCTGCATCGCGCGGTCTGAGCTCCGGCGTGAGCCACCACTGGCGCGCGGCCGCGGCGGTGGTCGGCGGGCCGTGTTTACGCCAGTACAGCTCCCATTGGGAGCGCTCGAGCTCCTTCCGGAGCAGGGCGGTCAGCATGGCGAGCGCGCGCTCTTTCGAGTCCCCCTTTGGCAGACCCATGGTCTCCCTCCACAGGTGATCGAGGGTGAAACCGGTCGCGAGGCGCTCGCGGACCTGTGAAACGGACGGCCTGGGCATTGACTTCCATATGGTAATGGAGCTGAGTGGTCCGTCGCGTAATTGCGGCGACGCACCGAGGGCGCCGAGGCGCCCGCCCCGCAAGGCGCGAGGAGGGACAATACCGGGAGTATTCGACCGACGAGCAACGCCGCGGGGCGGGATGCATCGGCGGCCGAATGCCGCTGTAATTACGCGGCGGGCCACTTAGCAGCCCGGCCAACGAGAACGAACCGTTGGCGGCCGACGAGAAGGGCTGCGCGTTGATGAAGCGGAGGCCATGCCCGTCAACGGTGTGCGAATGAGCGTCCATGACGTTAGAATCGCCAGCATTCTGATCTCGTAAAAGGGAGTATGACCGTGGCCAGACCCACGCATCACGAGGTCGTCCGGCTGAAGGCGGACACGACCGACGCTCAAATGCAACCCGCGAAGCACCTCGAGCGCGTACAGAAGAATGTGGCTCTCGTGGCGCTGGGCCGTGATTCTGCGCAGCGTGGGATCGGCCGCCGCGACTTCATGCGCGGCGCGGCCGCCCTGGGCGCCGGCGGGCTGTGCGCGTCCACGGTGCTGGACGCGCTTGCGGCGAACCCGGCCTTGTCGGCCCAGGCGGGCGCCGCGAGAGCGGCCGCGCAGGTGCTCGACCTCGCCGAGTGGAGCTACTTCTGGGTGGGCGTCGAGCAGGCGCATCTCGCGCGCGGCACGGTCGTGAACGGCAAGCAGATGTACGTCGAGTACTGGATCCCGGCGCAGGTGCGTCATCCCTATCCCATCGTGCTCGTGCACGGCGGCGGAGGACAGGGCCTCGACTGGATGGGCACTCCGGACGGGCGTCCGGGATGGTCGACCTACTTGCTGCAGGAGGGTTACAAGGTCTACGTCGTCGATCGCCCCGGCCACGGGCGCTCGCCGTTTCATCCGGATCTGGATGGTCCGTTCCCGGCGCAATTCCCGACGACGCTCGAAGGGATGTCGGGGCAGTTCACCCCGCCTAACGCCAGCCGACCGGCGGTCGGGCCCTATCGGCCACTGCACAACCAGTGGCCGGGGACGGGCGAGATCGGATCGCCGGATCTCGATCAGATGGTCGCATCGCAGGGCGGGACCTACGTCACCAACGCCGTAACAGGCGGCACCGTGGCGGCGGCAGCAGGGGGACGTGGGGGACGTGGGGGCACGGCGCAGGGTCCGGCACCGGGCGGACGGGGCGGTCCCGGCGGCGCACAGGCTGCGTTCGCCGCGCCGCTGCCGGTGGACGGCGGCGTGTCGACCGGGGCGGAAACCGCGCACATGGTCTGGCGACAACGCGGCGCGATGCTGCTCGACAAGATCGGGCCGGCGATCATCATGACGCACTCCGCGGGCGGCCCATTTGGCTGGCTCGTCGCGGAGATTCGGCCGAGTCTCGTCAAGGCGATCATCGTCATCGAAGGCGCAGGCGGGCCTTTCGCCGGCCAGAACGTCTGGGGCCTCTCCACGATTCCCGCGGCGTACGAACCACCGGTGAGCGATCCGTCCGAGATCAAAACGAAAACGATCACGCCGGCGGAAGCCGGTGTCCAGCCCTATCGGCTGCAGGAAGAGCCCGCGAGGAAGCTCAAGAATCTCCAGGGCATTCCGATGGTCATGGTCACCGCCGAGGCCTCGTTCGCGTCGCCGGGCAGCCCGGGCGCGGTCGCGTACCTCAGGCAGGCGGGATGCAGGGCGGAAGAGCTTCGCCTCGTGGATCACGGCATCCACGGGAACGGCCACATGATGATGGTGGAAAAGAACAACCGCGAGGTGCTCCAGCCGATTCTCGAGTGGATCGACAAGAACGTGCCGGCCTCCGGCGCGCGCACGAGCGCGCCGGGAAGGAAGACCGGGTCGACCGCGATGAAGCTCGCCGGCCAGGGATACTTCTGGGTCGGGACCGAACACAAGAAGATGCCCTACGGCACGATCATCAGCGGTCAGATGTACGTGCAGTATCTGACGCCGCAGCAGGTGCACCATCCCTATCCCGTGGTCCTCGTACACGGCGGGAGCGGACAGATGTTGCACTACATGGGCGCCGGCGACGGGCTCGCCGGTTGGGCGCACTACTACGTGCAGGAGGGCTATCGCGTCTATCTCGTGGATCGCCCGGGACACGGCCGCGCACCCTATCACCCGGATGCGCTCGGGCCGATCTCCCCGCTGCCGACATACGCCGCGGCCATCCCCGATTTCCGGCGTGCGACGCAGGGAAGGAACCGCCAGTGGCCTGGCACCGGGGATGTCGGCGATCCGCTCGTGGATCAATTCATGGCCAGCCAGAACGCGACGCCCCAGGATCAGGTGATGGCGCATCGACTGTGGGCGAGCCGTGGCGCGGAGCTGCTGGACAAGATCGGTCCGGCCATCATCCAGGTTCACTCTGCCGGCGGCCCGTTCGGATGGATCGTCGCCAACGAGCGTCCAAAGCTGGTCAAGGCGATCGTGAATGTCGAAGGCGGCGGCTCGCCGTTCGGCAGCGGAACGTCCTGGGGGCTCACGGACATTCCGGTCGCCTATGATCCGCCGGTGTCGGATCCGTCGGAGCTCGCGACGCGTGATGTGACACCGCCGCCCGGGTCGCCGGTGCAGCCCTACAAGCTGCAGGCGGAACCGGCGCGGACGCTCAGGAACCTCGTGGGCATTCCGATCGTGTACGTCACGGCCGAGAGGTCGGGACGAACGCAGGGTCCGGCCGTCGTGGCGTTCCTGAAGCAGGCCGGCTGCGACGCGGAGGATCTGCAACTGAAGGATCGCGGGATCCTCGGCAACGGCCACTTCATGATGTTCGAGAACAACCGCCGCCAGGTGTTCGACGTCATCCGCGGGTGGATCGAACAGAGGGTTCCCGCCAGGTCGTGACGGCGAAAGAGGCGTGTCGGGCAGGCGCCTGGAATCAGCACCGCGAAAGGCACGAAATGCAGAGAGAGCACGGAAAAAGACCATGTTGGCCTCGCGCCAGATGTATACGATAGGCGTATACTGAATTGTGGCTCTCCTCTCGGAGTTCTTTCAGGACATCGAGGGATTCCAGTGGGACGAGGCGAGCTCGTCGAAGAATTGGACGCGTCACAACGTCAGTCAAACACAAGCCGAACAGGTTTTTCTCAATCGGCCGGTCGTCTTGACCGACGCGCGTCCTGGCTCTGAAGCCCGTTGGTTTGCGTTCGGCCGCACCGATGGGAATCGCCTCCTGACAGTCGTCTTCACGATCCGAGGACCGTTACTTCGAGTGATCTCAGCACGACCGATGAGTCGTCCCGAGAGAAAGCGTCATGACCAAGCGACCAGCTCGTAAAGCCATTCCGAGGTTCACTTCTGAGGCTCAGGAACGGACGTTCTGGGAGACACACGACACGAGTCCATTCGTCGACTGGAGCAAACCTCGTGTGGCAGTGTTTCCGAATCTCAAGCCATCGACGGAAACGATCTCTTTGCGGTTACCCGCGGCGTTGCTTGCGGAATTAAAGGCTCTGGCCAACAAACGGGATGTGCCCTACCAGTCGCTGCTGAAGGTGTTTCTCGCTGAACGAGTCGATCGTGAAACGCAGGGCGTGAACGCGCTCTCGGCCAGGGCACTGCAGTTGCGCAAGGGGCGCCGTCGGGCGAGGAAGCCGCCGGTTGATCGTGCGCGCCTTCGAGGGTGAAGTTCGAAGTGTCTTTCGTGCCCTGGTCGGCCCGCGTCTTCAGAACGCAAACCGCACCTGGACTTCGTGATGACGCAGTTCGGGGATCGGTGCGGGCGTCACCAGGGGGCAGCCGCAGACGACACACGACTTCCAGTCGGGGAGCTGGTTCGTCCGGTAATACGCTTCGACGTAGCGCCAATCGGTCGCGACAAAATCGCTGTACCACCCGTCGAGCGTCGTGACGCCGACCTGGTGCATCAACTGCATGCCGAAGCCCGCGGCCTCGAGCTCGTACGCGTGCAGCACCTGCATGAAGCGATTGCGATCTTCAGTGTGTTGCAGGTCCGCGAGCTTGTGCTCCAGGGACGGAGCGACCCACTGAACCGAGTGGCCGAACAGGTGGAGCAGCAGAAAGCATTGCATCTCGAAGCCGACGTCGGGATCGATGACGATCCGCAGGCCGTCGAAGATACCCGTTCGAGGAGGCTCGAGATCGCGGTACTCGATGACAAACCCCTGCTTGACGACGCCCGAACACACTCTTCCCCACAAGCCGACGAGCTCGTCGGCCGGCCATTGGCCAACCTGCCGCGTGCCGTGGAGCTCGTGACCGGGAACATTGTCCATGGGTGGGAAGGTTAACACTCTATAATCGGTCCGTCTCAGGGAGGCCATCATGCTCGGAAGCCTGAGTTTGCTGCTTCTTGCTGGTGCCGTGGCCACGACTCCGTGCGGGGCGCTCGGCTCGCTCTCGACGTCCCACGCCACGATCGCAACGGCCGAGATGATCCCGGCCGGGCCGTTCGTTCAGCCGGCCGATGGCCGCGGCGCGCCACCCGCGCCCACAGCCCGCGGCGTTCCGCCAGCCGGCCGTGGCCTGGCACCCGGCGGACGCGGACAAGCTCCTCCATCGCTTCCTGCCCATTGCCGGGTGACCGCGGTCCTGAAGCCGACATCTGACTCCAACATCAACGTCGAGCTCTGGATGCCGGCCGAGAGCTGGAACGGGAAGTTCCTCGCGGTCGGCAACGGCGGGTTCGCCGGGTCGATCCAGGGATACGGTGACATGCAGACGGCTCTTCGGCTTGGTTACGCGACGGCCGGCACCGACACGGGCCACTCCGCTGCCGATGGTCCGAACGGCATGTTCGCGCTCGGCCATCCGGAGAAGGTCGTCGACTTCGCCGACCGCGCCGTGCACGAGATGACGGTGAAGTCGAAGGAAGTGATCAGCGCCTTCTACGACCGGTCAGCGCGGTACTCCTATTTCAAGGGATGCTCGACCGGCGGGCGCGAGGCCGTCATGGCGGCGCAGCGGTATCCGCTCGATTTCGACGGCATCATCGCCGGTGCGCTTGCCAACCGGCACATCCACATGCACACCGCCGGCTTCGCGCGCAGCGTCAACCTGGCCAGAAACCCGGATCAGGCGATCTCGCAGGTCAAAGCGCAGATGGTCACGGCGGCGGTCATGCAGAAGTGCGACACGCTCAAGGAAGGCTTCCTGAACAATCCGCGCCAGTGCAGCTTCGATTTCTCCACGCTGTTGTGCATGGGCGCGGAAGCGGACACCTGTCTGACCAGGCCGCAGCTCCAGGCTGTGGAGGACTACTACGGCGGCCTCAAGAACCGCAAGGGTGAGCTGATTTTCTCCGGCCAGGCGCTCGGCAATCCGATGCCGGCGCTGCGGAGCGCGCCGCCGGCCCAAGTGATCGACACGGTGCGGATCTGGGCGTTTCAGAATCCCGACTATGACTGGAAGACGTTCGATCTCGATCGCGACATGCCGATCATCGACGGGAAGATTGGCTTCGTCGACGCGGTCGATCCCGACCTGAACACGTTCAAGGCGCACGGCGGCAAGCTGCTGCTGTACGCCGGGTGGGCCGACACGGCGATCACGCCCGAGAACACCGTGCTCTACTACGAGAGCGTCCTCGAGAAAATGGGTAGGAGCCAGGACGCCTGGATGCGCCTCTTCATGGTCCCCGGCATGGCGCATTGCGGCGGCGGCCCCGGCCCGAACACCTTCGACACGATCGGCACGATGGAATACTGGCGTGAGAAAGGCGTAGCGCCAGCCCAGTTGACCGCCGCGAACGCGCCGGCGGCCATGACGCGCCCGCTCTGCCCGTATCCGCAATATGCGAAGTACAAGGGCATCGGCAACATGAAGGACGCCGCGAACTGGGTGTGCGCCACGCAACCTTAAGGGCCGAAGACGGAAACGGAGTGTACAGAGGAAACGGCATACACAGAGAAGCAGAGCAACGGAGACATCACGGAGAAAGCGTTTGGTTTCTCTGCGCGTCTCGGTTCCTCTGTTTCTCTGTGTTATACCGTTCTCTCCGTACTCTCCGTTACCTGCGCTCCACAGCTTCCAGGAACTCCAGTTCAGCCGGAGCGCGAATGCAGAGTGTGGATCGATAGGCTCATGATGAGCTCCAGACTGAGCGCGGCGCTCGTGGCCGCCCTTCTCGGCGGACTCCCGGTCGGCATGCAGAAGCGCGAACGCGCGATGCCTGACGTACGTCTCATGACGGTCGACCCCGGCCATTTCCACGCGGCGCTCGTACAAAAAGAAATGTACCCGGGCGTGTCGGAGCGCGTCGACGTCTATGCCCCCCTCGGGCCCGACTTGACGGAACACCTCAACCGCATCGTCGCCTTCAACACACGCACCGAGCAGCCGACGATGTGGGCGATGGAAGTCCACGCGAGCCCGGACTTCTTCCAGCGCATGCTCCGCGAGCGCCCTGGCAACGTCGTCGTCCTCTCCGGACGCAATCGCGGGAAGATCGCCAGGATCCTCGCGTCGGTGCGGGCCGGCCTTCACGTGCTCGGAGACAAGCCCTGGATCCTGACGTCGGACGATCTGCCGGTGCTGGAGGCGGCACTGGCCGAGGCCGATGCCAGAGGAGTCGTCTCTCTTGACATCATGACGGAGCGTTTCGAGCCGACGAACAGTCTCCAGCGCGAGCTCGTCAACGATCCTGCAACGTTCGGGGAAATCGTGCGAGGGACTGCGGAGGAACCCGCGGTCTACATGGAAAGCGTGCATTACCTGAAGAAGGTCGTCGCCGGCGCTCCCAACATCAGACCACCCTGGTTCTTCGACACGGCCGAGCAGGGCGAAGGATTCAACGACATCGGCACGCACCTCGTGGACCTGGCGCAATGGACCCTCTTTCCCGGCCGGACGATTGACTATCACGCCGATGTTCACGTCCTGGCGGCCCAGCGGTGGCCGACCTGGATCCCGGTAGAGGATTTCCGGAGCGTCACGAACGAGGCGCGATTTCCGGAGAGCATCGCCGCCTCGGTCAAGGAGGGCAGGCTCGAGTACTTCTGCAACACGCTCGTCTCGTACTCCCTGCACGGGATCTACACGAAGCTGAACGTGATCTGGGACTGGGAGCCCCAAGCCGGATCCGGCGACACGCATTTCGCCTTCTATCGCGGCACGCGGGCCCGCATCGAGGTGCGACAGACGCGCGCCGATCGCTTTCGCCCGGAACTGTACGTGGTGCCTGCCGCGGCCGCGATGAAGGCGCAGGTCCTCGCGGCGGTTCGGGCCAGGCTCGAGGCGTTGAAGCCAGGCTATCCCGGCATCGGCCTCGAGGACCGCGGCGCGGAGATCCACATCACGATCCCCGATTCGTTGCGGCTGGGCCACGAGGCCCACTTCGCCCAGGTGACCGGGAGCTTTCTGACGTATCTGCGGGATCGGCGCACCCTTCCCGCGTGGGAGCGGCCCAACATGCTGGCGAAGTACTACGTCACGACGAAGGGGACCGAGTTGAGCCGCGAGGGGCCGTCCCGGCCGGCGCCGCGCATCGCTCCGCGATAACGCCAGCGTACGTCTAGGGTACAGCGGGCGCGACAATGCGGTCAAAGATCATGATCTTCTGCCAGATCTTGCGCGACAGACCATTCGTCAGCTCCTCGATATCATTCACGGCGGACATCGTCACCGGGTCGTTGAACTTCTGAACGTAGAGCGCCGCGATTTTGCTGATGAGCGCGAGCTGGTCGCTGCAGTAATCGAGGTAGCGGATCAACTCCGTCGGGCTCAACGGCCGCTTTGCGACAGTTTCGCTCGACGGCCGCGCAGCGATTACTCGTTCGGGGTCTTTCGTGAGCTGGTGCATGTCGATGATGTGCGCCATGGAGCGCAGAACGTGAAGGGCCTCGAGGACGCGTCGACGCTTGAGCCGCGTTTCCAGCGTCAAGAAGAAAAAAACCGCCACACCGAGAAACACCACCTCGTTGATCGCCGCCTCGGAGCCTTGTAGAAACTCTGCGATGCTCGTGAAGGTCGGCCGCATTTTCAGGTTCAGCAGGACCTCGACAACGATGATGAGCTCCGCCAGGATGCCGAGCCCCGCGAATGCCCGCAGCGGAAGATGGGGCCTGGAGAGCCACTCCGACAAGCCTGCGGCCTGCTCGCTGACCGACAGGAGCTCGGACGCCAAACGGCTCAAGCCAGATTCGGGAAAGCGCTGCGAAATACTGTCGCGCGACTCCCGGCAGGTTTCGACAATCTTGGTCGGGTCGAGGCTGCGATACATGGTAAAAGGCTACTAAGAAGTCGATCCCTTCGTCGCCGCGTTAACGTGCTCGAGGTCGATTGACCGGCCCGGCCGCCGGGAACTAGACTCCAGCCCCGAAACCTCTTGCCGACGGAGACGTCACATGATGAAAGTCAATCCGAAAATCGGCGTGGTGCTTGCGCTGCTGGCCGGCGTCGTGTTCCTGATCTCCTACGCGGGCGATGGAGTCCAGGCGCAGACCGCCCCCCGCTACAAATACGATCCCGACTGGCCCAAGCCGCTGCCGAACAAGTGGAAGATGGGAGGCGTCACGGGCCTGGCCGTCGACAAGGACGACAACGTCTGGGTGTACGACCGTCCGAACGACCTGACAGACATTGAGCTCGAGGCAGAGCTCACTCCTCCGGTTGCGGATTGCTGCGTCCGGCCGCCAGCGATGATCCACATCGACAAAAACGGCAACGTCATCGGGTCGTTCGACGCGCCGCAGGGGCACGGCATGGACGTGGACACCAAAGGGTTCGTCTACCTGGGACAGGACACCGTCCGCAAATATGATCCGAAGAGCGGCAAGCTTGTCGGCGAGGTGCCTCGCACGCCTGAGAGGGAGGGCGGCGGCGGTGGTGAGGGTCGTGGCGCTGGTGCCGCCCGCGTTCCGGGCCGCGGCGGCCCGGGCCCGGTCGCAGGATTCCTGACACCGCCCGGCGGGCGCGGGCGCGGCAACCAGCCGGACCCCGCACGGGCGGCAGCCATCGCGGCC
>QHWJ01000244.1:0-1804 GCA_003222535.1 Acidobacteriota bacterium
CTGGGCGCAAGCCGGGCGAGGCTGACGCGCCAGCTCCTCACAGAGAGTCTGCTCCTGGCCCTGCTGGGCGCCGTGTGTGGCGTCCTGCTTGCGAAATGGGCCGCGAATCTGCTCCTCGCACTTGTGGTATCGAAGGACTCTCCACTGCATGTGACTCTGAACGCGCCGGTGCTCGCGTTTACCGCCGGTGTCATGGTGCTGGCGGGCGTGGTGTTCGGATTGGCGCCGGCCCTCTCGGCGGGACGAGTGGATCTGGTGTCGGGCCTGACGTCGCGCAGCCGGAGCATGACGTCCACGCGCCACTGGCTCGGGGCCTCGGAGACCCTGGTCGCGGTCCAGATTGCGGTCTCGCTGGTCCTGCTCATGGGCGCGAGTCTGTTCGCGCGAAGCCTGATGAACCTCGAGCGTCAGCCTCTCGGCTTCGATCAGGATCATGTGCTGCTTGCGCGGATCAACCCGCGGCTGGCTGGTTACACGGCGACGAATGTCAACGCGCTGTACCGCACGCTCTACGATCGCCTCAATGCGCTTCCCGGCGTCCGCAGCGCCACGCTGGCGCGCTACAGCCCGCTCGGCGGCGGCAGCAGCATCAACGCCAGCGTCGTGGAGGGATATGCGCCCAAACAGACCGAGCGCGTCTCTCTTGAAACCATCCTGGTTGGTCCCTCGTACCCGGAAACGCTCGGCATGACGCTGAGACAAGGCCGGCCCCTTGGGCTCCAGGACGGTCTCGGCTCTCCGAAGGCGGGCATGGTGAACGAAGCGTTCGTTCGTCACTTCTTTTCCGACCAGAATCCGCTCGGCCGCCATTTCGGCGTCAACGGCTCGCCCGGACCAGCTGACATTGAAATTGTCGGCGTGCTGAAGGACGCGCAGTTCCACGACCCGAAAGACGAGGTCAGACCCGTCGTGTTCACCGCGCTCCTTCAGGACGCGAGTCAGTTTTCGCTGGATTGCGAAATCGAGGTGCGCACGGCCGGCGACCCGGCCGCCGCCTCGAACGAGGTGCGCGGCGCCATTGCCGGGGTGGATCGCACAGTCCCCATCAGCGACATGACTACGCTGCGTGAACAGGTCGCGTCCACGTTCAACAGCCAGCGGCTCGCCGCCCGGTTCGTCAGCGCTTTCGGCGGTCTGGCGGTGTTGCTCGCGTGCGTCGGACTCTACGGCACGGTGGCGCAGACCGTCGCCCGGCGCACGAGCGAAATCGGCCTGCGGCTCGCTCTCGGCGCGCAGCGACTCGACGTGCTCCGGATGATTCTCCTGGACACGCTGGTGGTCGTCATCGCCGGCCTGGTGGCCGGCATTCCCGCGGCGTTCGGCGCGGGACGCTTCGTGGCGAGCCAGCTCTACGGACTGAGCCCCAGGGATCCGCTTTCATTGGCCTTTGCCGCCGGCCTCATGACTGTCGTCGCGGCGATCGCGGGCCTGCTGCCGGCGCGCCGTGCGACGAAAGTCGATCCGCTGGTCGCGCTGCGCTGCGAGTAACCGAACGGCGACCCTGAAAGGGTCGCCCTACACGTTTAGAGAGAAAGGGTCGCCCTACACGTTCAGGAGAAGGAGCGCGAGCCTTTCAGGCGAGCGGTGACACGAGCATGAAACGTTTTTTCCTGAGGCTCCTCAGCGCCGTCCTCCCCGGCCGAGCCGACGATCGGCTCGCGCGAGAGGTGGCGTCCCACCTCTCGCTGCTCGAGGACGAGTTTCAGCGCCGAGGCATGACGCCTGAGGAAGCGCGGCTCGCCGCGCGACGCGCGTTCGGCGGCGTCGAGCAGACGAAGGAACTGCAGCGGGACGCGCGGTCGTT
>QHWJ01000244.1:1829-53529 GCA_003222535.1 Acidobacteriota bacterium
CTCGGCATCGGCGCGAATACAGCGATCTTCAGCTTGATGGACGCGTTGCTCTTGCGCCGCTTGCCGGTCCTCGACGCACAGCAGCTCGTTCAGGTGGCTATGCAGCCATCATTCCCGTACCCGCTGATCGGTCCCCTGGCAGAGCAACGGGAGATCTTTTCGGGAGCGTTTGGCTTCAGTGCAGTGGCGTTCAATGTCGGTCCGCCTGGTGCCGTCGAACGTACGTCCGGCGCGTGGGTGAGTGGGGCGTACTACGACACGCTCGGCCTGCAACCGATCTCAGGCCGGCTGCTGACCCGAGAAGACGACCGGCCCGGTGCGGCTCCGGCCGTGGTGATCACCGATGGCTACTGGCAGAGAGAATTCGGACGCAGTCCACGAGCCATCGGCCGGCCGATCCTGATCGAGGGCGTGCCCGTGACGATTGTCGGCGTGAGCCCTCCCGGGTTTACGGGAGTCACCATCGGGCAGATCGCAGACGTCACTCTGCCGCTGGCCATCCTGCCACAACTGCTGCCCGACCAGGCCAGCCTGCTGGGCATCGGGAATTTCTGGCTGCGAGTCCTGGCGCGGCCGAACCGGGACATCACGGCCGCGCAGGCCCAGGCTCGCCTGGCGGTGGTCTGGCCGCAGCTGGTCAATGCCGTACCGACCAGCAGAGCGAACATTCGCCGGATGCTCCTCGCCGCGCATCTCGAGGTCAGTTCCGGCGGTACTGGCTGGTCTTTTCTCCGGCAGCGATTCCGGCAACCGCTGTTCGTGCTGATGGGTGCAGTCGGACTGGTGCTGCTGATTGCCTGCGCGAACGTGGCGAACCTGTTGCTCGCGCGGGCCGCCGCCCGCGAACGAGAAATCGCGGTTCGTCTGGCACTCGGCGCGGGCCGGGGCCGGCTTGTCCGTCAGTTGCTCACCGAGAGCGTGCTGCTCTCGGTCGCCGGCGGTGCCATCGCTGTCGGGTTGGCAGCATTCAGCAGCCGTGTCCTCGTCGATCTGCTGTCGACCGGGACGGCCGACGCCCTTGCGCTCGATCTCACGCCCAATTGGCGTGTGATGGGATTCACGGGTCTGGTGACGATCGGAACGAGTCTGATCTTCGGCCTGGCGCCGGCGGTTCGAGCCACGGCGCTCCGACTCGCTCCTGCGCTGAAGCTGGGGCCAGGGAAAACCGGCATCTCGCATAACCGCATGGCTCCTGCCCTCGTCGTGCTCCAAGTCTCTCTTTCGCTGTTGCTGCTGACGGGCGCCGGACTCTTTGTGCGGACGCTCGACAACCTCCGTCATCTCGATCCCGGGTTCCGGCATGAGGGCGTGCTTCTGGTCACTGTAGACGGGCGAACAGCCGGGTATCGGGGCCAGCAGCTCAAGGCCTTTTACCAACAGCTGATTGAAGATATTCAACACGTGGCTGGCGTGACGTCGGTGAGTCTGTCGAAGAACACGCCGCTGAACGGGAGCAGATGGTGGGAGCGCATCGTGGTGGACGGCCGGTCTCCAGGCGTAGACGAGGACAGCGATTTCAACGGGGTGGCCCCACACTATTTCGAAACGATGCGTACGCCGTTGCTGGCGGGGCGCGACTTCACAGGTCGAGACCATGCGACCGCTCCGCGCGTCGCAATCGTCGACGAAGCGTTTGTGCGGCGATACGTTCCAGATGGGCGGCCAATCGGCCGGCATGTGGCACTTGCCGGGGCTCCACTCCAGCAGATGGAGATCGTGGGGGTCGTCAGGAACACCGCGTCTCGCGGCTTACGCGAGGTCCCGCAACCTACGGTCTACGTGCCGTATGTGCAGCAGGAGGCCGGCGCCGCGACACTCGAGATGTACGCCGCCGGTTCGCTCGACGACATCGCGACTGCGGTTCGGAACCTCCTTCAGCCGAAGTTGCCCCAGACGCCGGTACACGTCCGCACGCTCACCGCACAGGTCGAGGGTGTGTTGGTCCAGGAACGCCTGCTCGCACTGTTGGCGAGCAGCTTCGGCGTACTGGCGCTGCTGTTGGCGGCTGTCGGACTCTACGGCTTGCTGTCGTACACCGTGACCCGCCGCATGAGCGAGATCGGCATCCGCATGGCGCTCGGGGCGCAACGCTCCGAAGTGATGGGACTTGTGGTACGTCAGAGCCTGGTGCTGACTACCGTCGGTATCACCCTGGGCCTTGCCGGGGCTGCCACGGTCACACGCTACCTGAAAGGGATGCTGTTCGGCCTCACGCCGCTCGACCCGGCGACGTTTATCGCGGTCTCGCTGATGTTTGCCTTGATCGCGACGGTTGCGTCGTACGTGCCGGCGCGCCGCGCAACCAAAGTCGATCCGCTGGTGGCGCTGCGCTGCGAGTAACCGAACGGCGACCCTGAAAGGGTCGCCCTACACGTTCAGGAGAAAGGAGCGCGAGCCTTTCAGGCGAGCGGTGACGCGATCATGAAACGTTTTTTCCTGAGGATCCTCAACGCCCTGGCTTCACAACATCTCGCGGCGTAGGAAGGAACGAAGCGGCCGATGAGACGATTGAGACAATGAGATGACTGTGATACGATTTGTGGAATGCCGGCGCAAATGGTCACGGTCGACGAAGCGGGTCGTGCGCTGGGGGTGTCCCGTTCCACTGTCTGGCGCCTGATCCAGCGCGGCGACCTTCCAAGCGTTCGGCGCCGTGGACGGCGACTCGTTCCGGCCACCGCTATTCAGACCCGTACACGTCGTCACCGCGCCGCGCAGATTCCGCCCCTCACTCTCGACCATCCGATGTTCCGCCTCGTCGGCGCGGGTCGCGGCGGCGGCAGGACGCCCGGCGCGCGCGACAAGCATGCCATCCTCGAGCGGTGATCCGCAGCGTTCTCTGGGATTCGAGCGCGATCCTTGCGTTGCTCGACGCTGATGATGCGGACCATGCGCGCGCGGTCGCCGTGGCCCGTGACATCGCGTCCGAGCGGCGGCCGAGCTTCATCACCAACTATGTCGAGGCGGAAACCCACGCGCTCCTCGTGCGAAAGCTCGGAAGACTGATAGCCCGCCAGTGGCTGCTGACGGGCGGGTTGCCGATCCTGCGCGCGCTCCCCGCCGAAGAGCAACGCGCCAGAGAGATTCTGGCTCAACACACCGACAAAGACTGGACCCTGTGCGATGCGGTTTCGTTTGCCCTGCTCGACGCCCGCCGCATCGCGAGAGCCTTCACATTCGATCATCATTTCCGGCAGTACGGACGTATTCAGGTGCTCGGGTTGGGTGGGTGAGGACGGCCTTGTTTCATCCCATACGGTGTGTCGCAGACACATGTGGCACTCCTTGTGAAGCCGAACTCAGAAGCTGATCAGCAGTGCGAGCCGCATCAGCCGGCCCTGCAGGACGTTCTGAGGCTGACCAAGGCTCAAACCGAAAGATTGAACCTCCTGCAGCACGGTGTTTGCGTTCATGACGTTGAACACCGCCAACTGCCCTTGGACCTCTTTCTGGTGGTACCTGAAGGTCCGCTTGGCGCTCAGGTCGAGCTGGTTCCAGCGCGGCTCGAATTTTGTGTTCGGTTCAATCAGGTTGAAGCCGGGAGCCTGGGTTTGCGACCCGGCCGCCAGGAGGATCGGCGCCGACACGGCCGCTCGCGTGCGCTGGCCATTCGGGAACACGGACGCCGGCACCGTCCAGTAGACGCCGAGCGACGGATCCTGTGCGGTGTAACTGTTGCCTTTCCCGGCAAAGCTGAGGAACACGCCGCTGACCTCGACGCCCCACCCGAGGGGGTAGTTCGCCGACAGCTTGAAGTCGTTCCTGAACGGCGGCTTGCCCGTCTTTCCATACTGCTGGAAGGTCTCGCCGGTTTGATCGCAGAACCGCAGCTTGTTCGGATCGTACTGATCGCATGAGACGGTGATCAGCCGGTCGTTGCTCCATCCGCCGAACACATTTGCCCCACGGGGCAGCCGGGCGTTGAAGCTTGCCTCGAATCCGTCGTAGACCGTCCGATTGATGTTCGAGTTGATGTCAATCAGCTGCTTCGAATAGAGCCCGGCTTTGGGGGAGTTGAGATTGAACAGCGTGAATGTCTCCCCATTGCCGATCGGATTCGCCACCTGGAACGGTGTCCAATCGTCCATCGTCAGGAGCGGATTCTGCTGCGCCTCCTGGTTATAGAAATGACGATGGTAGTAGCCGCCGAACACCGACAACCGTGGCAGCAACTGGTGCTGAATCCCGGCCGCGGTCTCGACGTTGTACTCGCGAGCAAGTCCGGCAGCCGCAGACCTGCCGGTCGAGATCCCGAAGTTCGCGTTGCCGCTCGGCCCGATTTCGTTGTCCTCGGCGATGTCGTTGCGATTGAGATCGGTCCAATTGCGCGATTCGTTGACGGTCGTAAACGGATCGTAGCGCTTGGCCCAGCCGCCCGCCCACGGCAGCATGTACTTGCTGACGCTCGCTTTGATCGCCGTCTTGGCGTCGCCGAACAAATCGTACACGGCGCTGAACCGCGGCGACACGTTGTTCCAGTTCGGCATGTCCGGGATTTCAGGCTGGCAGAAGGCTGCAACGAACCGGCCCGCGGCGCGGCACCCTCCCTGGATTTTGGCGTTGAAGTGATCGTAGCGGAAGCCCGGACTGAGCGTGAGCCTCTTCAACGTCCACACATCCTGGGCGTAGATCCCGAGGTCGGCGTTCACGTACTCGTAATATCGCGTGGGGGTGTTGTAGACCGTTACGGAATTGGCGGTCTCAACCCCTGCGGCGTTCGAGATGTAGTTCTGGACGATATCGCCCGTTCTCAACTGAGAGTTGCCGTCTACGCCGAACGACCACTGCGCGCCGGTCTTCAACGCGTGAGATCCCGTCACGTACGACAACGCCGTCGACAACACTCTCCGGTCGGGATAGGTACCCGTCGATCCGCCGGGCGCTGCGCCAAAAACGTTGGTCGTCGTGTTGTTGGTGTGCGTCACCTGTGTGAACCACTCGGGAGTGAACGGGTGTTGAGCGATTTGCTCAATCGCGGGCTGGTATTGCTGGCTGAGCCTTTCGATGTTGGTCGAGTAGCCGGCCTCATAAAGCAGCCTGTTGGTGATCGTGGACGTGAACTTCACCTGCCCCACGTAGTACAGGGCATGCCGCCAATCCCGAATGTCGGATGCCGTCACCGGATCGACATTGGGTGCCAGCTCGGGATCTTTGTGCTTCCAGATGCGTTCCATGTAGGCGCTGAGCTTGTTCCTGGGCGTCGCCTGGTATGTCAAGCGCGCAAGCACATCCCGCACGAACTGACCCTGGATGGCGGGATCGCCCACCTTGAACGTCTCGTAGGGCACTTTGTAGTACGTGTTGGCCACGCCTTCGTCCACCGACACGTGTCGAGCCGTGCTGAAGAACCAGAACTTGTCGCGGACGATCGGCCCACCCATGTTGAAGTTGAAGTCCTGCACGTGCTGGACGAAGTTGCGATACAGGAATCCCCTGGCCTTGAGTGCATCGTCGTTGTTGTCGCTCTGCCAACCGTGCGCGGTGCCGCCGAAGAAGCCGCCACCCTTGAAGGTGTTCCCGCCGTCTTTCGGGATCATGTTGACGCGTACCCCTCCGGACGCCACTTCAGCGGGAAGCGCGCTCGTCTGGAAGACGACCTGCTGCGCGAGCGCGTCGTCGTTGTAGGCCTGGATGTTGCCGTCGCCCATCGAGCTGTTGACGTTCATGCCGTCCACCTGCATGCTCGTGTGGCGGTCGTCGGCGCCATGCGTCCGCATGTAGGCCTGCTCCATGCCCTGGGAGCCCCCGACGTCAGGGCGACTGAGCTTCACCCCCGGAATCGGCGCGCCCACCGTCTGCATGTTCCGAGTCGACGGCAGCGCGTCGAGCACGGAGCGCTCGAGGACGTGCGTTCGTTGGGCGTTCTGCACGTCGACCAGCGGTGACTGGCCCGAGACAGTCACGCTTTCCTCGATGGAGCCGACCTTGAGCTCGGCGTTGATCGGGACCGTCGTGTTGCCGGGCAATTCCACGATCTCGCGCACAACCGTCGCAAATCCGGTCAAGGTGAACGTCATCTTGTACGTGCCTGGCCGCAGATCCACGATGGTGTAGCGCCCCTCGCCGTCGGATACGACGGACCTGGCCTTCTCGATGAGCACGGGACTGGACGCTTCGACGGTGACGCCGGGGAGCACGGCGCCGCTCGCGTCTTTGACGACGCCCGAGAAGGCGCTTTGAGCGTCTGCTGCTGTCGGCCGGAAGAGCAGGCAGGCGATCGCAACCACGAGCACTGGTCCGAGTTTTTGCCACATACATTCCTCCAATGCGCGTGAGTGCAGCTCTGTGTACCCAATCGAACCCGATATGAACGGAGTCCGCGGCACGAACGACAACGGTATGACGCAGCCGAGCCTGAGTCTAGCTCCCGAGGTCACCCGGCTCAAGGCTTATCCGCGGGGTTGGCATTGATTAATTGAGATTAGGCCCATTCAGGCTCCCTGAAGGGACGGCCCTATCGCTAGGTGTCTGATGTCGGCCTCTCCCAATTTGAAGGCGAACCACGAACGAAACGAAAACAGGAACACCACGAAACGATTGGTCTTCTTTCGTGCCTTTCGTGCGTTTCGTGTTTTTCGTGGGAAGCCGGGGCGTTAGCGTCCGTCTTGCGTCCGCGCCCCGCGGAGGATGCCTTCCACGCTGCGCGCGTTGCCTTCGTGACACGCGTACTCGAAGACCGGGCCCTCGGTCTTCGTCAGGGAAATCGACGCGGTCCAGGGCCGCGTCCACGTCGTCGGGTCTTCGGCCGTGAATTCGTATTCGACCGTGTCGTCGCGGACGCGCGTGAAGCGCTCAATCAGATGAAGGTGCTCGCCGGATCCGCGGAAGTTCGTCTTGTCGGTGAAGTTGATGGTATCGACGACCAGCGTATCGGCTGCCCAGCGGCCGCGCGCCTCTCCCATCCACCGTTGCACGTTCCCGCGCGGACGCCCGTCCATCGGAACGATGCGCGCGTCGTGAATCATCTCGTTGAAAATCACGACGTAGTCGCGGAACTGGAAGAACTGGACGTTGTTGTTGTACACGCCCGGCAGCATCGGCGGACCCGCGATCGACCACTGGAGACACCGCTCGTTCAGGCCGAGATCTTCAGGTCCCTCCCCGATGCCGTGCGCACGGCGTGTCTCTGCGCGCGCCGCGGCTCGTGCCATCGCGTCTTTCGTCTGCGGCGGTAATCGCCCGTCCGGCGGATCCAGGATCAAGGACGTCCGCCTGTTCATCAGATGACGCGTGCCCGGGTCCCACCAATCCGGACCGGCCGTGTTGTTCGTCACGCTCTGCCGTTCGATCGTCTGCCGCTCGAATGCCGCCGCCTCCTCGTCCGTGAACACGCTTTTCCCGGCCAGCCCCTGGGGACGTTCAAGCGGCGTCATCGTGGCGTAGTTCCAGGTGCCGCTCAGATCCGGGTCGCCCCACGCTGTGCGGGGCAGGGTCCAATTCGAGGCCGGACCCTCCACCCCAACGCGGCTGCCGCGTTGGGGACCCCGGCCCGGCTGCGCCCGGCCGGCGATGCGCCGATAGGGATTGGGCTCGGCGAAGGTGCCCAGCCCGGATCCCCACAGCACGATGACGACGAGGAGCGGTACCGCGCGGACGCGCAACGTGTTCCTCACCTTCCTGCGATGGGGGCGAGGCGTTCAGCCTCGCCCAACGGCGGCCCTGAAAGGGTCGCCCCACACGCATTTGAAACCGATCTATTGCGACGGTCGTCTTGCCGCGCCGGGCAGGCTGAACGCCAGGTACTCGCCGGAGTACGCGCCGCCGCCAACGGCGACGACGATGTACTGCTTGCCGTCCACCGAGTATGTCATCGGCGATCCGCTTTGAGCAGCCGGCATCCAGACGGCGCCGACTTCCTGACCGGTATTCTTGTCGTAGGCACGGAGCATCGCGCCGCGCTGGCGTCCCGGCGGCGCGGTGATCTGCGGATCGCCCATGACGACGATCGTCTTGGTGACCATCAACCCGACGCCCGACGTGCCCGGCTGGCCGGTCTTCGGAATGTTCCGCCCCGCGAGCAGCGGATGGGTGCGAATGTTGTCCGGCGTGTCGCCGTGCGGCACCTGCCACATCAGCTCACCGCGATCGAGATTGATGGCGGAGAGGACGCCGTACGGCGGCTTGACGATCGGCAGGCCCTGGACGTTCAGGCCGCCGCCACCCGTGGCCGGTGGATTGGCGGCGGTTCCGGCGGGCGGCGTCGGTGCGGCCGGAGCGTTCGGGCGCGGCGGCGCATCGGCGGCGCAGCAGTCGCCCGGCCCGAGCACTTCCCGGAATTCCTGTCCCGCAATGCCGGAGACATATCGAATGTCGGAGAATCCCTGCGGCGGCGCGACGAGCGAACGGGTGGATGGCATGTTGCCTGCCTGCGCGAACACCACATGCATCTCGGGATCGGCAGCCGAGCCTGGCCAGTTCGTCGCCGTCCCGGCACCGACGGCGCCGAGGATACCGGTCACATTCCCCAGCATCGGCGGCGTGAATGGTGAATTACCGACCCGGTAACGCTTCAGGACGTCGAGGCCCTGCGCCCGCAGCTCCGGCGTGAAGTCGATCACATCGTCAGGCATCTTGAGGTAGTTGCGGCCGTAAGGCGGCGGCTTGGTCGGGAACGGCTGCGTCGGCGACGTCTTTTCGCCCGGGACGTCGGACTGCGGCACGGGCCGCTCTTCGATCGGCCACACGGGCTGGCCGGTGATGCGGTCGAAGACATACAGGTACGCCTGCTTGCTCGGCGACGCCACCGCCTTGATCGCCCGGCCGTTCACGTTGATGTCGAGCAGGAGCGGGGCCGACGAGTTGTCGAAGTTCCAGACCGGATGGTGCACGAACTGGAAATACCACTTGCGCTGGCCGGTTTTCAGATCGACGCAGACGAGGCTTTCGGCAAACAGATTGTTCCCCGGGCGATGCCCGCCGTAATAGTCGGACGTCGGCGTCTCCACCGGCAGGTAGACCAGGCCAAGATCCTCGTCGACGGTGATTTGCGTCCAGACACCGGTGTTGCCGTTGACGGCCCACGACTCGTTCTCCCACGTGTCGTTGCCGAACTCGCCCGGACGCGGAATCGTGTGGAACGTCCACAACAGCTTGCCCGTCCGCACGTCGAACGCGCGCACCAGGCCCTTGGTGTTGTTGTGCGTGGAGACCGTCGCGCCTTCCCGCATGGCGGAGCCGACGATCACGACGTCCTTCGCCACGGCCGCCGTCGAATGGACGCCGATCTCCCCGGTCTCGAGATCGATCGGCTCGCCCTTGCCTTTGACGGCGCCCACTTTCAGGTCGAGGATCCCGCCCTTGCCGAAGGACGGAATCAGGGCGCCATTTTTCGCGCTGAGCTCGACGAGCTGATAGCCGGTCGTCACGTAGATCACGCGGTCATCGCCTTTGCCGTCGGTCCAATACGACACGCCGCGCCCCGAAAGCTGCCGCGGCGAGACGGCGGCGCGCTTTCCCTCGCGGAGGCTGTGCGTCCAGATCACTTCGCCCGTCCGGCCGTCGAGCGCGACGACAGATCGGCGGGTGCCGCCGGTGGTGTACAACACGCCCTTGATCGCCAGCGGCGTGCCCTCCAGCTTGTATTCGGGCCGGGGGCCCAGGTTGTCGGTCTTGAACCGCCAGGCGACCTCGAGCTGGTTGAAATTCGAGCCGTTGATCTGGTCGAGCGGCGAATACCTGGTGCCCTTCATGTCCGCGGTGTAGTGCGGCCAGTCGCCGTTTCTGGTCGAGGGCTGGCCCGCGGACTGGCTCGAGAGCCCTCGCGTCAGCCACATCAGGCCGACGATGACCAGGGCCAGCGACGGGACGATCCGAACAATTCTTCTGGACATCGTTCCACTCCTTCTGACTTCGGACAACGCCGTGGAACCAGGGGATGCTACTGTGTGTGGGCAGTGTAGGCTCAGCGTGCCAGACTCGTCCAGAGAAACAGTTCCTCGAAGGGTACCTGTCCTGAGCGAGACGCTCATCCTTCGACAGGCTCAGGACGAGCGGCGAGTCGAAGAGCCCTGTTATGACGAACACCCTCCGATTCTACGACCGCGCGCTCTTTCGCCTCTCGCGGCGTGAGCTGCTGGGGCTCACGGGGATGCTCGGCGCCGCCGCGCTTGCGCCGCCGCTGACCCTCCGCCGCCTTCTGGCCAAGCCCATCTTTGGAGCCTACCCGTTCTCGATGGGCGTGGCGTCGGGCGACCCCCTGCCGGACGGCGTCGTGCTGTGGACACGGCTCGCCCCGAAGCCGCTCGACGGCGGCGGCATGCCGCCGGCCATCGTCGACGTCGGCTGGGAGATCGCGCGCGACGCGGCGTTCAGGACGATCCTGCAGACGGGAACCACGCTCGCCCGGCCCGAGCTCGCACACAGCGTCCACATTGAAGTCGCCGGCCTCGACCCGGGCCGCGAGTACTGGTACCGCTTCCACGCGGGAGACGAGGTGAGCCAGACCGGGCGCACCAGAACGGCGCCGCCCCCGGGCGCGGCCGTCGACCGTCTGCGCTTTGCCGTCTGCGGCTGCAGCCACTACGAGGACGGGTACTTCACGGCCCTCCGCTCGATCGCCGAGGAGGACTTCGACTTCGTCGTCCATACGGGCGACTACATCTACGAAGGACGCGGCGATGGCGACCCCCTCGACCCGCGCAAGCGACAGCATCTCGGCGGAGAGCTCTTTACGCTTGCCGACTATCGCAACCGGTACGCGCAGTACAAGTCCGACCAGGACCTCATGGCCGCGCATGCCTCGGCGCCGTTCATCGTCATACCGGACGATCATGAGGTCGCCAACGATTACGCGGGCGACTTCGATCTGCGCGGCACGCCTCCGGAGCTCTTCGCGCTCCGGCGCGCCGCGGCCTACCAGGCGTACTACGAGGCAATGCCGCTGCGCGCGAGCGCGTTGCCGTCAGGCAGCCACATGCGTATCTACCGCCGCCTGCAGTTCGGCAGCCTCGTCGACCTGAGCCTGCTCGACACGCGTCAGTGGCGTGCGCGCCAGGTGTGCGGCGGAGGGAACCGGACCGATTGCCCCGAGGCGCTCGATCCCGGGCGCTCGATCCTGGGGCCCGAGCAGGAGAAGTGGCTGTTCGACAATCTCGCGGACGTGCACGCCAGGTGGACGGTGCTCGGACAGCAGGTGCCTACCTTCGCTCGTAATTTCGGGGCCGACGGTGTGGGGCGCTTCTGGATGGACAAGTGGGACGGCTACGTCGCCGCGCGCAATCGCCTTTACTCGCGGCTGTTGGAGGCGAAGACGCCCAATCCGATCGTGCTCTCGGGCGACGTGCACCAGCATTTCGCCGCCGACCTCAAACTCGATTTCCGCGATCCACGTTCCGCCTGTGTCGGCGTGGAGCTCACGAACTCGTCAATCACGACCAACGGCGATGGCAGCGACGTGTCGACGACCTGGGAGCGAACCAGGGCCGACAACCCGCACATCACGTACCACAGCGCGCGTCGCGGCTACATCGCGTGCACGGCCACGCCTGCCACCTTGCGCGCCGATTTCAAGATTATCGAGAAAGTGTCGGAGCCCAATCAGCCGGTGCGCATCGGCGGCGCGCTCGTCGTCGAAGCGGGCCGTCCCGGCGGCAGTGTGGCTTGAACCGGGGGACGGTCCATTCTTGTCGACCTTGAAAGCGTCGACCTACGCATCCTGCGAAGCGTACAACAATCAACGCAAAGCCCGCTGAGCCCGCAAAGGAGAACCCCTTGCGAGCTCGGCGTTCAGTTCGTTCATTGCCGGTTCACGGCAAAAGACCCGGTCTGGGAGTCGATCGTGAACTCGCGCAGAACGAAAGTGATCGTTGAAAGTTGACAGTTGTGTGGTGAGCGGTTATTTCGCTTTCCCCTTGACGTCGACTCCGCCCATGATGACGGCCCCTTCAGCCATGAGGAGCAGCGGCGCGACGATGTCGCCGGTGACCGATCCCGTCGCGCGGAGCTCGACTTTGACGTTGGCCTTGACGTTTCCCGTGACGGCCCCGCTGATGATGATTGTTTGTGCGACGAGGTCCGCCTTGATCGAGGCGCCGGGCCCTATCGTCAGACTGTGATCGCCCAGTTCGATCGTCCCTTCGACGCTGCCATCGATCGTCAGGTTCTCGGTGCTGACTATCTTGCCCTGGACAAGGAGCGCCTTGCCGATCCACGCCGCCAGCCGCCGCTCATTCAGCGGTGGTTGCCGCGCGTCAGGCAGCACTTGCTCGCGCACGCTGTCTACATTCGACATCTCCCCCTCCATCCGGCCGTTCGACGCGTCGGAACCTGCGCGCAAATTATCGGCTCGCTTGCGACGGGATCAGCGAACAACCGTGCTTCTGACCTCTCACTTCCGACTTCCGACGTCCGACTTTTGACTTCTGACTTTCGGCAACCTGATAAGGTATTCTAGCCGCCAGACTCCGCATGAGACGGCGTCGGTGGCCTGTCCCGAGCGAGACATTCATCCTTCGACAGGCTCAGGATGAGCGCCTTCGACAGGCTCGGGATGAGCGGCGCGTCGACGGCTCGAAGGAGGAGGCGTCATGGTTCGACCGGCCGCGGTGGCGCTCCTGCTGGTGATCGCTGCTCCGGCGGCGGACACGCCGGACCCGGAAGACTGGTCGCGCTTCCGCGGTCCGAACGGATCCGGCATCTCCGCCAGCACGCGCGTGCCGGCCGAGCTTGGCCCCGACCGCAACGTCATCTGGAAAACCGAGTTGCCGTTCGGCCACTCGTCGCCAGTGCTGACACGCGATCGCATTTTTCTGACCGCCGCGCGGGGCGAGCGGCTCGTCACGATCTGCCTCGATCGCCGCACCGGTCGGATCCTCTGGGAGCGCGAGGCTCCCCGCGCCCGCCTGGAAAAGCTCGACAGCCGGAACGGCCCGGCCGGGCCCACCCCGGCGACCGACGGCAGGAACGTCTTCGTGTTCTTCGCCGATTTCGGATTGCTGTCCTACGACATGGAAGGCCGCGAGCGCTGGCGCCTCCCGCTCGGGCCGTTCAACAACCTCTACGGCATGGGCTCCTCGCCGGTGCTCGTCGACGACACGGTGATCCTCGCGTGCGATCAGAACACCGACTCCTTCCTCATCAGTGTTGGACGAGACAACGGGCGCGTGCGATGGAAGATGCCGCGGCCGGAGGCGCACAGCGGCCATTCGACGCCGATCCTCTACACGCCCGCCGGCGGTCCGACGCAGGTGATTGTTCCCGGCTCCTTTCTGCTGACGGCGTACGCTTCGCAGAGCGGCGAGAAGATCTGGTGGGTGCGTGGCCTGTCCTTCGAGCTGAAATCCACGCCCGTCGTGCGGGGCGACACGCTCTACATCAACGGCTTCGGGACGCCGCAGAACCAGCCAGGCGCAAATCCGGTGATCCCCGCCTTCGAGGCGGTTGTCCGGCAGTACGCGGACGCGGCGGGCAAGGTCACCCTGGCGAGCCTGCCGAACGGCAATGCCCGCTCGTGGATCGACCTGGACTCGAACGGCGAGGTGTCCGAGAGCGAATGGGACTACTACCGCGCGGCGATGGCGAGCGAGAACGGCATGCTGGCGATCCGTCTCGGTGGCCGCGGGGACATGACCGACACCAACGTGCGCTGGGCGTATCACAAGGCGGTGCCGCAATTGCCGTCGCCGCTGGTCTACCGCAGCGTGCTCTACATGGTGAACGACGGCGGGATCGTCACGGCGCTCAATCCCGAAACCGGCGGCGAGATTGGCCAGGGCCGCCTGAAGGGAGCGATCGACAGCTACTATGCGTCGCCGGTCGCGGGCGACGGCAAGATCTTCCTGCTGAGCGAACGGGGCAAGGTCGCCGTGCTCGGGACCGGCGGCAGCCTCGAGCCGATGGTCGTCAACGATCTCGGCGATGATATCTACGCGACCCCGGCGATCTCCGACGGGAAGATTTATCTTCGAACCCGCGGCTGGCTATACTGCTTCGGGCTGCCTCACTGAATTGGTGAACGTGCAGCATGCAGATTTCACGTTGGAGTGCTGATTGGATTGACGATTGAGTTGCAGATGGGAGGGGAGTGATGCGAAAGGCATTCGGCATTGTGATCCTGGCTCTGTTATCTCTCCTTGCGGCCGGATTTCTCCAGGCCGCGAGCGACGCGCCGCCGCCGTGGGCGTACGGCTTCGCGTCGGCGGCCGACGGCGCGGCCAATCCGCCCGCTGCGCCCGCGGCTCCTGCCACTCCGCCCGCGCCGGTCGACGCCACGCCGAAACAAGTTCCCGGCAGCAGCGCGTCTTTTCCGCTCGCGCAGATCCGCGACGCCTTCGGCCCGGCCGACTGGTTTCCTGGCGATCACCCGCAGATGCCCGATGTCGTGGCGCACGGCCGCAGGCCGGATGTGCGCGCCTGCAGCCTCTGCCACTATCCCAACGGCAAGGGTCGCCCCGAAAACGCAGGCGTCGCCGGGCTGCCTTACGACTATTTCGTCCAGACGATGAACGACTTCAAGACCGGCGCGAGAAAGAGCGCCGATTCCCGGAAGGCGAACACGAACGTGATGATCGCGATCGCGAAGGGGATGTCCGACGAGGAAGTGAAAGCGGCCGCCACGTACTTCGGCTCGATGAAATGGACGCCGTGGATCAAGGTTGTCGAAGCCGCCACCGTCCCGAAGACGCGCATCGCCGGAGGCATGTTCCTCAGGATGGAAGGGAACGAGAAGGAGCCGATCGGCGACCGCATCATCGAGACGCCTGAGGACACGGAGCGAACCGAAGTGCTCCGCGACCCGCGGTCCGGGTTCATCGCGTACGCGCCGATGGGGAGCATCAAGAAGGGGGAAACGCTCGTCACCACCGGCGGCGGTGGCAGGACGACGGCGTGCGCGGTTTGTCACGGTACGGATCTGAAGGGCCTCGGACCGGTGCCCGGAATCGTGGGCCGTTCCCCCAGCTACACGGTCCGCCAGCTGTCCGACATGCAGCGTGGCACGCGCAAAGGCGTGTGGGCCGAACTGATGAAGCCGGTCGTCGCGAACCTGAGCAACCAGGAGATGCTGGCGATCGCGGCCTACACAGCGTCACGCGTTCCTTAAGCCGACATCGGAGGCAGCGGGCGGGCATCGCGTGGCTCGGATGCCCGCCCAGCGCTGCCCGCCCTCGGACTGTGAATCATCATGTGGACAGGTCGGCGGGAGACGCTTGTCGAACAACGCAGTTTCTCGAGTCCGGCGCTCTTATTTACAAGACGCGGCGACGCGCTGCAGCGAGTGCCCCTGCATCTCGCGGTCCACGAGCACGCCGGTCACGCTGACGCGCTGCCCGACATGACCCGGCAGCTTCAACCTCTTCGATGCATCGACGACTTCGATCGACGGAGAGCCCTTCTTCAGAAAGCCCGACTTCCAGCTCCGCGTCCTGGGCCTATTCACGCCGGTCGTGTCCTTCAGGCGGAACGTCTCGTCGGCAAGCTCGAGGCATCCCGTGATCGTCACCGGAGACGGCTTCTGTACGGATGCCGTTGCCGCCGAATCCATGGCGGGAGCGTTCGGCGACGTCGCGTCCGCCGCGATGGTCACGGCCGTGACAACTCCCGCCCCTGGCGCCTTTGAGGCCGCGGCCTTCTTCGATCGGGCTTCCGTTTGCGCCACCGCCGCCCTTTCCGGGCGCGGGTCTGCCGTCGCGATGTCCGCCGGCTGTGAGGGACGGCCCACAGCGATCAACATCGCGGCTCCCATGACGCAAATCACCAACAGGAGAACGGCCCACGCGCCCATCGCCCCCCTGAAGCGCGTCGATTTCTTCACGCGCGCAGATTTCTTCAAGCGCACCGTTTGCTTCATGCGCATCGATGTCCTCCTTCGCGGAATGCTTGGAACATCGAGTGTCGAGAGCAAGTGGGGTGCCCGGCCGAGGCTGGCGATGGCCGGCTGTAACGCGTGGTGATGGCGGTGGTTGTGGGCCTCTCAGAAGGGCAGTCCTGGCGTGTGGCGGGATGAGACACTCAATTCCGTGATCGCGCGGCTAATGCTGCGCCACGAGCCGGCACGCGCCAGCCCTGCTCAACCTGTCTGCTGTCACGTGTTGGCCGCTATTTCTCCCACGAACTGCCGGACGCCCCGCTCGCCGACGCGGCGCCGGCGGGGACCGAGCCTTTTCCGGTCGTCGGAGCGATGGCCGGAGGTTAGATTTGTCGTCGGGCGTGTGAAGAAATCACGTACAACGCAGAAACCGCGGAACCCGCAGAGAAGAATCCTTACGGTTTTGCTGCGTGTTTCCGCGAGTTCTGCGTTGAACGTCGTGTTTCTTCACCAGCTCTGAAGGCCTGCGCTACGATAGGCCGCCGGCTGATTTCGCAAGAGGTGCTGCATGCGTCGGTCAACACTGCTGGCGTGTTGTGTCGTTGCCGTGTCGGCGGCGTCGGGTGCGTATTCGCAATCGCGCGGTCCGGTGAACGCTGTTCTCTATGAAGGCGGCCGGTTGATCATCGGCGATGGAACCGTCATCGACAGCGGCGCCTTCGTCGTCGAGAATGGCCGCATCGGCGCCGTTGGGCCGAGAAGCGCGGTCACGCCTCCCGACAGCGCGGCCCGCGTCGATCTGACCGGGAAGACGGTCATGCCGTCGATGATCAACGCGCACGTCCACATCGGGTACGAGGGATACACGAGCTGGGGCGCGCAGAACTACACGCCGCAGAACGTGCTGGATCACCTCCAGCGCGAGGCGTTTTACGGCGTCGGCGCGACCACGTCGGTCGGCAGCAGCCCGACCGATCAGTCGCTTCAGTTCGAGAGGGACCAGCGGGCCGGGAAGTTTCCGCCGGCGTCACGGTTTTTCTTCATGCCGGGCATGGCGCCGCCCAACGGCGGTCCGGACGCGGTCCTGCTCAAAGGCACCACCGCGCTGCACGCGGTGAACGAAGTCTCGACCGCGCAGGAGGCGCGCGCCGCCATCCGGACAATGGCCGGCAAGGGAATCAGGAACGTCAAAATCTGGGTGGATGATCGACGCGGCTCGTACCCCAAGATGACGCCCGACGTGTACAACGCGGTCATCGATGAGGCGCACAAGCATCAGATGGTGGTCCATGCGCACGCGACGACCCTGCCGGATCAAAAGGCAGTCGTAGGGGCCGGCGTCGACGTCCTGGTGCACATGGTGCAGGGCGAGAAGCTCGACGACGAGTACCTCGCGATCCTCAGGGAGAAAAAGCCGTACTGGGCGACGGTCATCGGGCTCGGCGATCGAAGTGAGGTGTGCGACAACGATCCGTTCGTCGATCAGTCTCTGCCCCCGAAGGTGAGCGCCGCAATTCGTGCGACCGTCGAGGCCCGCCCGCTGGCGCCCAGCTGCGGGCCACCAGGCCCGAATGCGCCCACACGCGAGGCGATGCTCGCCAACAATTTTCCGAAGATGATCGCGGCAGGTGTACGCCTCGTGCTCGGCACCGATGCCGGCATTCATGCCGGCCACACGTTCGGCATCGCGGATCACCACGAGCTTGCGCGATGGGTGCAGCTGGGGCTGACGCCGTCACAGGCGATCGTCGCTGCGACCCGGACGCCGGCAGAGCTCCTCGGCATCAAGGACATGGGGACGCTTGCCACGGGCAAGAGCGCCGATTTCCTGGTGCTCAATGCCAATCCGCTGGAGAACATTCGCAACACGCGCCAGATCGCCAGCGTCTACCTGCGCGGGACCAGGCTGGACCGGGACGCGCTGATCTTGGCTTGGAAGAAAGCGGACTGATGTAAAGGTATCGCACCGGCGCCGTACCGGCGCGATTGAGGAGCGCAGCCCATGTCACACGACCCCGCCTCCACCGCGCGGCGCGAGTTTCTCAAATTTCTGGCGGCGAGCCCGTATGTCGCCGCGTTCGGCGGCGTCGCCGCTTTCCTCCAGCCACGCGTCGCCGGCCAGCGCGCCGCGGAAGCCGCCGACGTGATTACGCGCCCGGCGGACGCGCTCGACGTCTTCGATTTCGAAGAGGCCGCGCACCGCAAGGTCCTGCCCGGCCACTGGGCGTACATGGCGAGCGGCGTCGACGACGACCTGACGATCCGCGCCAATCGCGAAGGGTACAGGCATGTGCAGCTGCGGCCGCGCCGTCTTCGCGACGCGACCAAGGTAGACATGCACGTCGACCTGTTCGGCACTGTGTACAACAGCCCGATCTTCCTGTGCCCGACGGGAGGCGAAAAGTCGTTCCACCCGGACGGCGAGCTGGCCGTCGCCCGTGCGGCCAGAGCGCGCGGCACGCTGCAGTTCCTTTCCACCGCGACCTCGACAGGCGTCGAAGATGTCAACAAGGCTCTCGGCCGACCGGTCTGGTATCAGCTCTACGCGCCGAGATCCTGGGAAGCGAACGAGCTCCTCCTGCGGCGCGTCGAAGCGGCCGGCTGCGCGGTGATCGCGCTCACCGTCGACAACACCACCGGCCGCAACAGCGAAACCTACCTCCGCACCCGTCCGAAGGACCTGACCCAGTGCGCCGCCTGCCACGAGGGCGGGCCCGGAGGAGGACCACGCCCGATGACCGCTCCGCTGACCATGCCCGGCGGGCGCGGATCGAATCCCGCCATGGACTGGGCCTTCGTCGATCGGCTCCGCAAATTCACCACGGCGGACGCGCCACGGAAACCGGGCGCGCGACGATCGAGGCGTTGCCCGAAGTCGCGGCCGAAGTCGGCGGCCGCATTCCGGTGTTCGTCGATGGCGGCGTTCGCCGCGGTACCGATGTGTTCAAGGCGCTGGCGCTCGGCGCCAGGGGCGTGGGGATCGGGCGTCCATTCCTGTGGGGGTTGGGCGCTTTCGGCGAGGCCGGCGTCGATCGCGTGCTCGAGATCCTGCAGGGCGAGCTGAAGCTGGTGATGGGCAACTGCGGCACACGGACGGTCGCCGAGATAACCCGTGCCTACGTCGCCACGCCCGATTGGAAAATCTAACAGTTGGTGAGTTGGTGATTGGTAAGTTGGTGAGTTGGTAAGTTGGTGATTTGGTGACTTGGTGATTTGCGTTCACCAATTCACTAATTCACTAATTCACCAATTCACCAAGTTCTGGATGGAGGTCCCCATGAAACTCTTCACGTTGGCGCTGCTCGGGTGCGCCGCCGCTGCGGCCGCCGCCGGCCCGTCGCTGTCCGCGCAACGTGGACCGAACGCCCCCCAGGGACCGCCCGTCCAGGTGACGGTAAACGGGCGCGCCTGGACCCAGCAGGAGCTGTTCCAGCGCAACATCGGCGGACCAAACGATCAAACCACGGCGTTCACGCCGCACAAGATCATCGGCAACATCTATTACGTGGGCACGACGAGCCTGTCCTCGTTTCTCGTCGTGACGCCGCAGGGCCACGTCCTCATCAACAGCACGTACGAGCGCAACGTCCCGGCGATTCAAAAGTCGGTGGAGCAGTTGGGTTTCAGGTTCTCGGATGTCAAAATCCTGCTGGGCAGCCACGCGCACGGCGATCACCAGGAAGGCGATGCGCTCGTCAAGCAGCTGACCGGCGCGCAGGTGATGGCGATCGCGGAAGACGTGCCCGCGCTCGAGAACATGAAGCCCGGAGGCAAGCCGCATCCGATTGACAAGGTGCTGCACGACGGCGAAGGGGTGGCGCTCGGCGGCACGACGCTGGTCGCGCACCTGACGCCCGGTCACACCCGGGGCTGCACCACGTGGACGATGAAGGTTGTTGACGGCGGCAGGACCTACGACGTCGTGATCATCGGCAGCCTCGGCGTGAACCCCGGGTTCAAGCTGGTGAACAACACGGATGTTCCGAGGATCGCGGACGAGTTCGCGGGCGCCTTCAAGGTCAGCCGGGCGCTGCCCTGCGACGTGCCGCTCGGATCGCACCCGGGGATGTACAACATGGCGGAAAAATTCGCCAGGCTCGGGAAAGGGGGCCCGAATCCCTTCATCGATCCGGCCGGTTACAAGGCGGAGCTGGACCTCGATGAGGCGATGTTCCGCGCGGTCCTCGCCGCGCAGCAGAAGGCAGCCTCTGCGGCAAACCGGTGATCTCGCGTTCTGAACGCAACAACCGCCGAGTGCGCTGAGACCGCAGACAAGGAACCTTTCTCTGCGGCTTGACGCGGAGGGAGTCGTCCGCTGGAAGCAGTAGGGCAGTGCGTGCGAGATACGGTGGACATCGCTCGTGGTGAGCTTGTCGAACCACGAGCGAAACCGCTCGTCCTTCGACAGGCTCAGGACGAGCGGCGTCTTGGTGACGTTAGAACTTCATCTGCATCGCGAGCCGCAGCAGACGGGGCTGCAGCACGTCGAGCGGCTGACCGAACGACGACCCCAGCGTGACGTTCTGGGATTTCACGTAGCTCACGTTCAGCACGTTGAAGACGTCGGCCTGCGCAGAAAACTGATACTTCTGAATCCTGAAGATCTTCCGGACACCCACGTCCAGCTGGTTCTGCCGCCCGTAGAAGGCGCTGCCGGGCGGCGCCAGATCCAGCACATACGTCGTCGGCGTCATGTTCGGAATCACGAGCGCGCCCGGCGTGCAGGGACCGAGACAGTCGGCCGCATACCGCGTCGTCCGGCCGATGCTCCACCTGGTGGCGAGCGGCGCACCGGCGTAGCTTTGAAACGCGGCGTTCGCCTGAATGCCCGACCAGGGCAGCAGATAGCTCCCTGAAAGCTTGAACTCGTGCAGCCACGGCATGCCGAGCTGACTCTGATCGCAGTACTGAAAATCCGACTTTGGCTGATTTGTATTCAGGGTGGCGGGGGTAAAGGAATTGCCTGGGAGGTTCCCCCAGTTTTCCAGCTCGTCGCAGTGCACGCTAATCCGGCGATCGAACGTCCAGCCGCCGAAGAGCGACCCTCCGCGGTAGCGCGCCGTCGCCCCGAATTCAAAGCCGTTGTACGTCAGGCGTCGCAGGTTCGAATCCGTTGAGTTGAAATCCACGCGGTCGATTTGCCCGTTTTTCGACGGATCCAGGTTGTACGCCTGGATAAGGGAGCCGTCGAGAGGGCTGACGACGTTGACGATCGAGTAGTTGCTGCGGTTGAACAACGTGTTCTCGGTCCGCCGCATGTTGTAGGTCCCGCGACGGTACCAGGAGCCCGAGAGCGAGACTCCGGTCACCAGCTCGTGCTGAACACCCGCGCTGTATTCGAGATCGTACTCACGGTTGATATCCGCATCAGGACGAAGGCTGAGCACCGGCAACCCGAAGCTCCGATTGTTGCTCGGACCGATTTCGTTGTCCTGCGCGACGTTGTCATTGTTCAGATCGGTCCACCTGCGTGTGTCGGATTGGAGCTGCAGCGGGTTGTAGCGCTGGGCGAAGCCAAGCGTCTGGCCGGCCATGTATTTGCTGAAGGTCGCCTTGAGCGCCGTCTTGGCGTTGCCGAAGAGATCGTAGGCCACGCCGAGGCGCGGCGCGACGTCGGACCAGCGGGGGAAGTTCGGCACCTCGTCGAAGTGCCGGTTGGGCGCGAACCGTCCCGCATCGATGTCCTGCGCCTCGATCTTGCCGTTGAAGTACTCGAAGCGCACGCCCGCGTTCAGCGTCAGGCGATTGAGCGTCCAGGAATCCTGCGCGAACACGCCGAGGTCGGCGTTCAGGAACTCGTGGGAACGGATCGGCGTGTTGTACACCCGCACCGAGTCCGGCAGGCCGCTCCGATAGAGCTGGACGAGGTCGCCGTTGATGTCGCGATCGATGACGTAGTCGCCGAATCCCCACTGGACGCCGGTCTTGAACGCGTGGGTGCCGGTGACGTACGACACCGACGTGGAGGCCACCCACTTCTTCGGATCGGTGCCGTTGGACGGCGTCACGACGCCGTCGTAGTTGGTCAGGAGCACCAGGTCGTTCTTGCCGATGGTCGTATACCACTCCGGAGTTCCACGGGCCTTTTCAACGCCTGGCTGGTACTTGCCGGTGTAGTACTCGTTGTTGGTCGAAAAGCCCGCTTCGAGCAGGAGCCGGCTGGTGAGAGTCGACGTCCACTTCGCCTGTCCCGTGTAGTACAGCGCGTTGTGGTTATCGCGGCGGCGCGCGGCGGTGTCGGGGTCGGTCAACGCCCCCATCTCGTGTCCTTTGAACTTCGGATAGCGGTCGTGGTAGATGGTGAACTTGTTCCTCGGGCTCACCTGCCACGTCAGGCGCACCATCTGGTTCTGAATCCACTGGTCTTCGATGCCGGGGCGCCCGTCCTTGTAGAAGTTGTTCGCGATGATCGAGTTGGTGGCGATGCGCCGCCACGTCCCGAAGAACCAGAGCGCGTCACGCTTGACCGGTCCACCCAGGGCGGCGTTGAAGTCCGTGATCAGATCCACCTTGGAGCCCTGCTGCAGTCCACGCGCGCGCAACTCGTCGGTGACGTTGTCGCCTTGCCATGAGCCCCTGGTACCGCCGATGAAGGCCGATCCGCTCAAGCGGTTGCCGCCCTCCTTGGGGATCATGTTGATGCGGACGCCGCCGCCCGACACGTCCGCGCCGACGCCGCTCGTCTGATAGCTCATCTCGGCGTTGGCGGCGTCACTGTAGTACGCCTGCACCTGACCGTCGTTCATGAGGCTGTTGAGCGACATGCCGTCGACCTGCAGCGTGGTGTCGGTCTGGCGGGAGCCGTGCACCGTCATGTAGATCTGTTCCATCTGCTGATTGCCGCCGACGTCTGTGTTGGACATGCGCACGCCGGGCATGAGCGAGGCGAGCCCGGCGTAGTTGCGTCCCGTGGGAATCGAGTCCAGCAGGTCGCGTGAGAGCACCGTCGTTTTCTGGGTGCTCTTCACGTCGACGACGGGTGAGGCGCCCGTCACCGTCACCGTCTCCTCGAGCGCGCCCACGCGCAGCTCGGCGTTGATGGTGGCGGTGAAATTGGCGGGCAGCTCCACGCCGTCACGTTTGAAGGTGCTGAACCCAGGCAGCGTGAAGGTCACGGAATAGGTGCCAGGGCGCAGATCCACGATCGCGTAGCGGCCCTGGTCGTCGCTGACGGCCGTGCGGACTTTTTCGATGAGGACGGGACTGGCTGCCTCAACGGTGACGCCGGGCATCACCGCGCCGCTGGTGTCCCTCACGATTCCCGAGAAGCCGCTCTGAGCCGACGCCCACACGGGCAGGAGGAGCGTCCCGATCAACGCCAGACCGAACGGCCGGATCCGCGGATAGCGACGCATCATGGTGGCGCTCCCCAAGAGCTCGCCGGCACGCGGCGAGCCCCGGCACGAAGTTACAGGTTCGGGATGTGCGCGGAGTCTAACAGGCCATAAAAAAACAATCAATGACGATCGCGGGTCGATCGCCGGCGTTCGGTTCTGCTCGAGGTGGTATAAAACGGCTGGCCGGCACCGCTAAAGCGGCGCCCTACGTGGCGCCCTACGTACGCGGCGCCCTGCGAATTCTTCGGACCACGGCATGCGCACGCGGCAGAAAAATCGAGTTGCCAGCACGGAAAAAGTCACCTTCGAGGGCGCGTGCGCGCTGATTGAAACCGCTTTGCGGGGCACGGTCCGCCAGGAGATTGTCGCGGCCGTGTCGAGATCGGAGAACCTCGGCAGGGCCTTGCTGCGACTGCGCGAGAGCATGCGCACCAACGTGTGGAAGGCGGGCGCTCACCACATCAGTCTGGACCGCATCATCACGGAATACGACAGCCGCACGCGTCAGGACGGCTTTCACGCGCTTCATGACTGGGACGGGAAAGCGGACCGCGTCAATGAGGACACCATACCAGTCGACGTCCTGAATTACCTGAGCGAGAAGCGTGGCGCCGAGCCGATCGATCCAACAGCGCTCGCCATCCTCGTGGACTACTATTTCCTGCACGTCCTGTCGCTGCTCTCGCTGAGAGTCTGGGATGACGGTCATCCGGACGAGAACCTCGACCAGGTGAATCAACTTCTCGGAAGCCTGCAGGGCCCGGGCGGCAGCGGCCAACCCTTCGTCGACAACGCCGAGACACTCATCCTCATCGCCACTTCTCATTTCGAGCTCGACGAGCGCGGGTTCGGAAAACTGCTCGAGAGGGTGAGGACGCTCGATCGATCCCATCGAACGAATATCGCGCTCGGTCACGCGGCGAGCATGGGCTGCCACCTGCGATTCGGGTTCGAGGCCACGTGCGGACGAGACACCGTGGCCTTGCGCGATGACAATACCGCAGACTATCCCTGGCTCTGTTTCGCGCTGGCGACGTTGATGAGCGAGTACTCACGCACCGGCGAGACCGGAGCGCGGGGGGTTCAGCCGGGCGTCGAGGCTCGCCTGAAAGACTCGCCCTCCAGTCATGTCCATGGAGTGGACGGGCAAGCCATTGTCGAAGGGATGCTGAACGGGCTCACGCCCGATGCGAGAGCTTTCGTTGGAAATCACCCGCCCGCCTCTCTATCCGCCTGCGAGGCCGAGCGGTCCGGGTTCGAAGCGCTCTTTCACCAGCACAGACACGCGTTGCTGGAAGACTTCGAACGCCATCGCCCCTCGGATCACGCGTATTCGCCAATCTCGTTGTCGTTCAATTTTTCACACAATATCCTGAAAGGCACGATTGTTGACGCGCTCATGTGGGGAAGTGCGTGGGATCTCACGTTCAACGATCTGCTCACGGGAAGCCCGCCGGGAGACGAAAAGAGCCGGCTCAAGGAGACGCTGGCGAATACGCTGATGGGCTATGCGCGTACCAGCCCCGATAGAATCCGGGGCCGATTGATGCCCGTCATCATCTACGATCCGATGGCAGGCCGCCAGGCGTTTGGCGTGGCGATGCGCAAGCTGAGGGAATAAATAGACTTGACGCCGTCCCTGTTCACCGCGTCGATGGTGATCTTCATGCCTTTGCCGCCGAACGGCTCGTAGGTCATGACGTTGCTGGACGGCGGCGCAGCATCCGACTTGAGCTTCCATCTGCCGTATCGCGGGTTCGAGCCCTGTGCCGACCCCGGCCATGTAGGGCGACCCGTTCAGGGTCGCCAACGCGACGAGCAGCGCGAATAGACCGACCTTCCTGACCAGATTCTGCTTCGCCAGAACGCCCCGCAAGGGCTCGTGGTGTCCCCCCGGCTCTTTCGAGAGAGTGCCTACGGCGTAAAGGGCGGCGGCACGCGGCGTTTCGTCGCCTGCTCGAAAGCGTAAGCGATTTCGAGCAGCTTCGGCTCGCTGCACTCGATGCCCGTGAAGCCGACGCCATAGGGCTGGTCTCTGGCGTTGAATCCAGCCGGGAATGCCGGGGTCGGCGCATTCGGGATGAAGCCGAATGGAACACCGATGGTCGGAAAACCCGCACGTGCGGCGATGCCTGCCGAGCTGCTGCCCGGGAAGAGCAACGCGTCGAGGTTGTTGACGGTCATCGCCTCGCGAATGCCGTGCGCATCGGCCAGGAAGATATCGCGGGCGCGGTCCAGGGTGTAGCGGCCGAGATCGGTCGCGAGGTTCATTTCATCGGACGTATCCAGCAGATCCTGCCGATACCTGATCGCGTTCTGCGAGGCGTTCGCGGTATTGAACTGCCGGAGCTCGGTCAGCGACTTGACGGGAGCGGTCGGACCGAGCGACGCGAGGTAGGCCGCGAAATCGCGCTTGAAGCCATACTTGAACACCGTCGAGCAATTCACGTCGGTCGCTTTCAGCCCCACGCACGTGCCGATCACAGCGTTGTTGTTGTTCGGGTTCTGATCGAGGACGGTCGGGATGTTCGCCGGATCGACGACGACGGCGCCCTGTGCTTTCAGCACGGCGATCACGTCGTCCATAACGGCTCGCTGCGCGGCATTGATTCCGCCGCTCGCGCTCGTCCCCCCGGGCAGCGTAATCGCGTCGTAGTAGAGCGCGCGCGGGATGCCGATGCGCTTCCCGCGCAGGCCGGCCAGCCGGAGGAACTGCTGGTAGTCGCGTCCGGGCGGCGGCGAGCAGAGCGACGTCGCGGGGTCGTGCGGGTCGGCGCCTTCCATCGCGCCGAGCATGATTGCGGCGTCGGCGACGGTGCGCGTCATCGGACCGGCCGTGTCTTGATCGGCGGTGATGGGAATGATCCCCCACCGGCTGATACGGCCGACCGTCGGCTTGATGCCGACGAGCATATTCGCGTTCGCCGGGCTCAGGATCGAGCCTGAGGTTTCGGTGCCCACGTTGCCCGCCCACAGGCTGGCCGCGGTGCCGATCCCGGAGCTCGAGCCGCCCACGCCCATCGACGGGCGGCCGTCGGCGAATGGGATCGCGAAGCCGTCATTCCCGGATCGGGGATCTCTTCTCGGGTCGTACGGGTTCATCCCCCAGCCGCCAACGGCGCTGTAGTTGCCGGGCATCCCGTTGGTCACCCAGTTTGCCAGTTCGGTCATGACCGTTTTCGCGATGATGACGGCACCGGCGTTCTTCAGGTTCGTCACGAGCGTGGCATCGTAGGGCGGCGTATACCCTTTGAACGCCAGGGCCCCGCCTGTCGTGGGCATGAACGTGGTGTTGGTGTTGTCCTTCACCGCAATCGGAATGCCGTGGAGCGGGCCCCGGTACTTCCCCTGGGCGCGCTCCACATCGAGCAGTTCCGCCTCGGCAACCGCGTCGCGGTACAGGCTGATCACCGGGTTGATGAGATCCTTATAGAACGCGATGCGCGCGAAGGACTGGAGCACCAGCTCTTTCGAGGTCACGCGTCCTTTCTGCATCGCGTTCTGCATGTCGATGATGCTCGCCTCGACCACGTCGAAGCCGATCAGCCGTGGGGCGATTCTCTGCGGATTCTGGGCGCGGAGGGTGATCGTGGCGAGCGCGACGGGCACCAGGAGCAACACGAACGATCGTTTCATCTGTAGCCTCCGCTGGTGAGCTGACAGTCCGGAGAAGCAGCAAATCCTGCGTCAACCCGCCAGTCGAAGTCAAACGGCGCTTCGCGTCCGCGCCGTCACCTTCTCGGTGAGCGCGGACCACGACGATCGGAGCGGACCGACGACGAGGGGATACGACAGAACTTTCCAGACGACGTCTTATCGTGTCGCGCGGTGGAACACGGGGCCTTTTCGCCGCCTGCGGGGGGTCGCCTTCAAACCGCTGCAACGGCAGAGGTTGCTACCGAAGCTCTTTATCGTTCAAATGGGCAGGCGGCTTGCACTGGTGAAGGCATCCCGTCTTCACGGAAACAGCCGCAGGCGAGCAGCGCAGGTCCGACCGGGTCGATCAGCAATGGCGAGGCCCACGTTCGGTGACCTTCGCACGCGGTTTGAGAAATCACGGTGATGCGATATCGTTGGATTGAGAAATGAGGAGAGATGGATACCAGAGACAGCGGCGGCGATTTTTCCCTATGACATATAACGCATCCACGGACCCCCTGATCGAGCGCCTGAAAGCCGAGTTCCTCGAAATGCCCGGGCTGAAGCTCACTGAGGCTCAAGCGCAGCGGATGTGGTCGCTTGACGCGACCCTGTGTTCCACGCTCCTCGAGACGCTCGTGAACACGAGTTTCCTGTTCCGGACACGAGACGGCGCGTTCATGCGGATCGAACGAACCGCCCCGCTCAGGCCCTCTCTCGCCACGCGGTCAAAACCCTCATCTGTCGCCTGAGAATCTGGTAATCGGGGCCGATCACGAATCTGGTAATTGGGTAATCTGGTAATCGGGTAATCGGTAATCGGGTAATTGAATTGCTCAATTGCGCAATCGATTGTTCAATTGTCCAATCCAATTACCAGATTACCCGATTACTCGATTACCAGATTCAGCGAGAGATGAGTGCTGATCCGTACCGATCGCGCCGCACGCGCCTGCTACCGGACCGACGGCGGCCAGATTGTCTACGGCTTCGCCGACTCGGTCGTTCATGTCCGCGCTCCCGAGGATGTCGCCGAAGTGCTCCGGGCCGCGCAGCGCGACCGCATTCCCGTCACGTGCCGTGGCGGCGGCCTGACCACCGGGGGTGAGTCGGTCACCGCCCACGGAATCCTCCTCGATCTGAAAGGCCTGAGCCGGCTGCTCGAATGCGACGGCCGGACTGCGTGGGTCGAGGCGGGCATGACGTGGCACCACGTCGCCGAGGCGCTGCGCCCCCTCGGGCTCGATTACACGAGCGCGCCGCTCAACATGCTGTCGACCGTGGGCGGGACCCTCGGCGTCGGCGGCATCGACGTCAATTCGCCGCGCCACGGCTGCTCGGCCGACCAGGCCGTGGAATTGGAGGTCGTGACTCCCACGGGCGACATCGTCCGTGTGAAGGAAGGCGACGACTATCTCGAGCGCGTGCTCCTGGGCTACGGGCAGTTCGGCGTCATCACCAAGGCGCGCATCAAGGTCCGCCCATACCGGCCGATGACCGTGCGCCACTTTCTCTACACCGATATCGGCGTTGCGCTGTCGGACATGATGCGGCTCGTGGAGCGGGACGCCGTCGACGCCTGCGCCATCCTCACGCTCTGCGACGATGTGATCGCTCTCATCCTGGGCTTCGAGGACGAGCCACAGGACTTCGCGCTCCGCCACACCCCCGAGCCGCTCTTCTACGCGAGGCTGGCGGCGAGCTTTGCGAAGCGCCCCTGGCGGTTGGGCGACATCGGGTTCCTGATGCGGCGCAAGGCGGACCTCCTGCCGGCGCTGCACGATCCGCTTTTCATGCAAGACGAAGCCGTCCACGATCGCACCGTCGTTTTCAGCCGCCTCATCTGGCGCTACTGGGGTGGACCCGAGATCGTGATCCCGGACCTCGCGATCACGAAGGCCGACTTCGAGTCCGCGGCAAGGCGCGGCATCGACGTCTGTAAGAAGTACTTCCCGTACTTCACCCTGTACGCCGTCATGATTCGCAAGTTCGGCCATCGCCCGCGCTACGAGATGAGCGCGATCCCGGCGACCGGCGACGAGCACGTGTGCGGGATCGAGTTTTCGCCGCTCGTCGAGGGTGTCCGCTACTCGCGCGACCATTTCCAGTCGTTCAAGAACGCGATCTACGACATCGGCCTCGAGCTCGGCGGCAGCTACTACCGCTTCGGCGGCGTCATGAAGCCGTACATCCGCCGCATGTTCGGCGACGAGATGGTGAACCGTCATCGCGCCATGAAGCAGGCGCTCGATCCGGCGTTCATCCTCAATCGAGACGTGATCTTCGATCCGCCTGAGGCTTGCAACGAAGCTTCGCCTGGAACGAAACTTCACGCCGCGACCCCGTCTGTTTCGTTCGCAGGGGGTCAGCTCCGCTGGTGGAGGCCTCAAACCGCCGAGTGCGACCCTTCTGGAGCCTCACCCGGAAAAGTTGCTTCGTCTCCCCAGAACACGGCCTTAGGCGATGTCTAGATGACCGCGCTCAACTTCGACGACTGCATCGGCTGTGGCCTGTGCATCCTCGGGTGCCCGGCCTTCGAGGAGACCGGCTTCGACGTGCTGACCGCGCGCGGCCGCAACAAGGCGCTCCAGGCGGGGCTCGCCGCCGGCGACATGGTCGAACCGATCTGGGCCTGCACACTCTGCGGCTACTGCGACGCGATCTGTCCGACCCGCGTCCACAACGTGGAGATCGTCCTGCACCTCCGCCGCGAGCTCGTCGAAGTCGGCCTGATGCTGGACGCTGCCGGAGACACCCCTGAGGTCCGGCTGAAGCCGGATTCCACAAGAGACGCGGTAGCAGGGTCGGCCTTGGCCTCGTGGGCAGCGTCCGGCTTTAGCGGGACTGCGCCCTCATCGGTAGGGTCCGGCTTCAGCCGGACCGTCCTGGCGCCGCCGCCGCCTCGACCCGCGCTCGTGCTCGGCTGCACGATCCGCGAGCGCGCACCGCACCTCATTCCCTCGATCAAGGAGTTCCTGAACCGCATCGGCCGTGCGACGGATCTTTGCGAGGAGGGCTGTTGCGGATCCTTCGAGGTCGAGGCCGGCCGTGCCATGCCGGCACACTCGAGCGCCGGCGTCGTGTCCGATCCCATCTGCCTCGAGCAGTACGATGCGGAGTTCCTGGGCGTGCTGGCGATGCAGCACCTCGATCTTTTCGAGCTGAAGCCGCCCTTTTACTATTTCGCTCCTCACCGGCTCGTGAACCGCGACCACGCCCGCATCTATCCGCTCTACGACGCGCTCCGCCGCCGGTTCGGCTGCGACACGAACCTCGACCTGAACCGTCTCGCGCGCTCGACCTCCGCCGGCTCGGTGCAGGGGATGACCGGGCGGGACGCGCGCGACATCGGCGCCGCGGTTGCGCGTCTGCTGACGCACTCGCGGGCGGAGCGAATCGTCACCTGCTCGCCGGCCGACTATCTGGCGTTCAGGACGTACTCCGGGCGAGAGACGCTGTTCATCACCGAGTGCCTGCGATGACCGAGATCAGGACGGACGTCCTCATCGTCGGCGCGAGCCTCGCCGGCGCGGCGGCCGCAAAGCGCACGGTCGACGCGGGGCTTCACACGGTGATGATCGAGCGCAAGGAGCTTCCGCGCCATAAGATCTGCTCCGGCATCCTCTCGCCGCGCGGGTACCGGTTCCTCCAGGAGAATTTCGGCGAGCCGCCTGAGAATGCGTTCCACACGCCGAAGTGGGTGACCGGCGTGAACTTCCTGTTCCCGAACGGCCTCCAGCTGCGGATGCCGTTCATCCCGGGCCCGACCCCGCACATTTACCGCAAGTTCGCCGACCACCATGTCGTGAAACAGAGCCGGGCGGAGATCCATGAGCGCACGGAGTTCCGGGGCATCGAGCCGGGCGCGAAGGACGTGCTGGTGAGGGCGCGCCGCACAGGCGCCGACGCCGGCAGCGAGGAGATCGTCTACCGGGCGAAGTACGTGATCGCCGCCGACGGCCCGCGCTCCGAGGTCGTCGCGAAGCTGTACCCGACGTTCCGCGACAGCATCTACTGGTTCGTTGTCGGCCAGAAGTACTACAAGGCGGAGCTGAGCCTCGACCCGCGGTGGTTTCACTTCACGATCAACTCGCAGCTTGGCTACTACACGTGGAGCCACGAGGAGAACGGCTGCCAGATTGTCGGCTACACCGACGAGCACGGCGAGCCGTGGCCCCGGGGCCACGCGAAAGCGGTGGCGTACTTCGAGCAGCACCACGGGATGCGGATTCGCGAGGAGGTCTTCAAGGAAGGGTGCCTCGAGAACTTCGGCATGTCCCTGACGAACAACTTCGTTTTCGGCAAGGAACGGGTGCTCGTGACCGGACAGGCGGCTGGATTTCTGAACATGATGGCCGAGGGGATGTCGTGCGCGATGCACAGCGGCGCGATCGCAGGTGAGTCCATCGTGGAATCGTTCACGCGCAACCGCGGCGCAAACCAGGTGTATGACGAGTTGATCCAGAGCGAACGCACGCGCACCGTCGACCAGTGGAACCCATTGAAGATTCTCTTCGACAACCCGCACGAAGCTGATCTCAAAGCGGCGATCAGGAAACTGCCACTCTCGGATCGCACCTACATGGTCAGGCAGATGCTGGCCTACATCGGCCAGTTCCGCGGCTACTCATGGCTGAAGCCGATCCTGTCGGCCTCTGCCAGGCGACTCTTCCTCGGGCGGTATTAGCGGACTTCTGGGGCCAGGCACGGTAGGGTGCTCGGAGACTGACGCTGCAGGGTGCTTTGAGACTTCGCTATAGGGTGCTCGGGGACTGACGCTGCAGGCTGCTTTGCGACTTCGCGATAGGGTGCTCGGGGACTGACGCTGCAAGGTGCTTTGAGACTTCGCGATAGGGTGCTCGGGGACTCACGCTGCAAGGGTGCTTTGAGACTTCGCTATAGGGTGCTTTTCGCGCCGAGCACCATAAAGTGCTTTTCCCGCCGAGCACGATAGAGTGCTTTTCAACCAAAGCACGGTAGAGGGCTTTTCACGCCGAGCACCGTGGAGTGCTTTTCACGCCAAGCACGTTAGAGCGCTTTCCACGCCGAGCACGATAGAGTGCTTTTCACGCCAAGCACGGTGGAGTGCTTTTCATGCCAAGCACGATAGAGTGCTTTTCACGCCGAGCCTACCGTTGGCGAATCGTCACACCGCCATTGGTCGTGATCGCCCGGACCTTCGGGCCGCCAGAACCCAGGGTCGTGGTGAAGTGGCGGCCGTTCAGGCTTCCCTGCACCGGCACGGGAAAGTCGATGGTGAAGCCGCCGTGCGTCGTTCCGGTCTCGAGCTCGGCTGAATAGCCTTTCGGCAGCGTCAGCCGGATGCCGCCGTTGCGTGTTTCCACGTCGAGGCCCGTGCCGTCCCAATGATCCCCGGCGAGACTGACCGTGACGCCGCCGTTGGTCGTGTCGCCGCGGAGGTCGCCGCCGACGTTGGTCAGCGAGAGGCCGCCGTTGTGCGCGTGGAACTGGGCCGATCCGCGGAAGTCGTCGATGGAGATCCCGCCGTTGTGCGTGTTGAGCGTCAGCATGGCGGTACGCGGCACCTGGAGCTCGAAGCTGATGTGCCAGTGCCCGCTGCCGGTCGTGTCCGGGCCGCTCGCGCGGACGCGGCCTCCGGCGGTGTCGACGCGCACGCTGTTCGTGAGACGGCGCGCTTCGGCGTCGGTGTCGGCGGACGCCATGATCCTGGTGCGCACGAGTGCGTCGCCGCGGTCCCATCCGCGCACGCGGATCCCGCCGTTGGTGCCCGCGTCGACGTCAAGGGGGTTGACGCCGCCGATCGTCTCTTCGCGAACCTCGCAGAACGAGGCACGATCGTCGTTCCTGTTCCCGGCACACCAGGTGTCGCCGGTGCGCGCGGCGTCCCGGCCGCGGGACTGGGCCGACCCCGCCGCGACCAGGGCGGTGGCGATGGCCGCCGTGACAAGGCACCCACGGAGCAAGAGGCGACCACGAAAACACGAAAGATACAAAGGGCACGACAAAGACAGAGAGACGTTTTCCGTTTTGAATGGCATCAGGATTCCTCCGCCCCGTTAGACGGAAGATCTGAACCTGGCGTTGGCTGAGGTATGTGGCGGCGCGGCTCGAAGACGACATAGAGGGTCGGAAGGACGATCAGCGTCAGCGCCGTCGCCGAAACCAGGCCGCCGATGATGACCACCGCCAGCGGTCTCTGCGTCTCCGATCCGATGCCGTGCGAAAGCGCCATGGGGAGCAGCCCGAACATGGCGAGCAGCGACGTCATCAACACGGTTCGGAGCCGCGTTTCGGCGCCGCAGACGATCGCCGCCATCAGTGGCGTCCCGCCCTCGCGCAGCTGATTGACACAGCTGACCATCACGACGCCGTTCAGGACCGCCGCGCCAAACAGCGCGATGAAACCGATGGCCGCCGACACGCTGAGTGGAATGCCCGTGACGAGCAGGGCGACCACGCCGCCCATCAGCGCGAACGGCACGTTGAGCAGGATGAGCGTGGCGTGGCGGACCGACCCGAACGCGTGGAAGAGCAGGACGAAAATCAGGAACACGCTCAGCGGGACGATCACGCGCAGGCGCGCCATGGCACGCTGCTGGTTTTCGAACTCACCGCCCCACGCCATGAGCGATCCCTGAGCGAGCGTGACGCCGTTCCTGACACGCCGTTGCATGTCGTCCACGGCGCTGCCCATATCGCGGCCGCGAATGAACACGCCGACCGCCATCACGCGCATGCCCGACTCGCGGCTGATGTTCATGGCGGCGTGACGCACGCCGATGTCCGCCACGTCGGAGAGCGGAACCTGGGCGCCGTCGGGCGTGTCGACGCGAATCTGGCCGACGCTGTCCACATCGGCGCGCGCATCCGCCGGGAGTCGGACCACGACACCAAAGCGCCGTTCGCCTTCCCAGATGTCGGTGGCGCTTCGCCCGCCGAGCGCGGTCTCGATGGTGTCCTGCACATCCGCGATCGAGAGGCCGTAGCGCGCCGCGCGCTGGCGGTCGACGGTCACCTGGAGCTGCGGCACCTGCCCGCCGCGGTCGATGAAGGCGCGCGCCACGCCCGGCGTCGCGGCGACGGCGCGCAGGACGGCCGTCGCTTCCTCGCGCAGCCTGGCCGCATCGGCGTCGAAGATCTTGATGACGACCTGGCCGTCGATCTGCGAGATGCTCTCCAGGATGTTGTCGCGGATCGGCTGCGAGAAGCTGGCGTCGATCCCCGGAAGGGCCTGGAGCGCCTGATCCATCTCCGCGACCAGCCGTTCCTTCGTGATGTGTCGCGTCCACTCCGCGGGCGGCTTCACGTCCACGAAGAATTCGGCCATGTTGATCAACTTCGGATCGGTCCCGTCCTCGGGCCTGCCGGCCTTCGACACGACCGTGCGCACCTCGGGAAACTGGCGGAGCAGGGCGCGGATCCGCGCGCACTCCCGCGACGCTTCGCCGACAGAAATCCCTTCCGGCAGCATGGCGTTCACCCAGATCGTTCCTTCGTTCAATTCGGGCAGGAACTCGCTGCCAAGCCGGGTCGCGGCGCCGAGGCTCAGCGCCAGCATCACCAGCGACGCGACGATCACCCGCCACCTGTGCGCCAGGGCATGTTCCAGAAGGGGATGGTACGCACGCTGACACGCGCGAACCAGACGGTTCTCCTCTTCGGGTACGTCCCGCAGGAGGAAGCGGCACAGCAGCGGAACGAGTGTGAGCGAAAAGAGCAGCGATCCGACGAGCGCCGCCGTGATGGTGTACGCCATCGGCGCGAAGATGCGTCCCTCCTGGCGCTGCAAGGTGAAAATCGGAAGGTTCGCCAGGATGATGATGAGCATCGAGAACAGCGTCGGGCGCCCCACCTGAATGGTCGCGTCGAGGATGGTGGCCGTCCGCGCCCCGGCGTCGTGCGGGCCGTGCGGCACCGACAGCCGCCGGAAGATGTTCTCGACCACGATGACGGCGCCGTCCACGATGATGCCGAAGTCCATGGCCCCGAGCGACAGCAGGTTTGCGGGAATGCCGCGGATCGTCAGGCCGATGAACGTGGCCAGCAGCGACAGCGGGATCATGACGGCCACGATCGCCGACGCCCGGAGATTCCCGAGAAAGATGTACAGCACGATGGTCACCAGCGCCGCGCCCTCGACCAGGTTGGTGAACACCGTTCCTAGCGTCGTGCCGATCAGCCAGGCGCGGTCGTAGAAGGGCACGATCCGCACGCCACGCGGCAGGATCGATGCGTTGAGCGTCTCGACGCGCGCCTTCACGGCGGCCAGGACTTCAGACGGGTTCTCGCCCTTCCGCATCAGGACCACGCCGGTCACCGCCTCGTCATCGTTGTCCTGGCCGGTAATGCCCTGGCGCGGAACGGCGCCGGCCTTCACCTCGCCGATATCGCCGACGAGGATCGGCACGCCGCCGTGCTGCGCGACCACGACCTGCCCGATGTCGTCGACCGATCGCAGCAACCCGATGCCGCGGACGATGTATTGCTGCTCCCCGCGCTCGATATAGCTGCCGCCGGCGTTCGCGTTGCCCCGGCCGAGCGCCGAGACCACCTGCTGCATCGCCACGCCGTAGGACGTCATGCGGACCGGATTGATGTTCACCTCGTACTGCTTGATGAAGGCGCCGAAGCTGACGATGTCGGCCACGCCCGGCGTCATGCGCAGGTACCGGTCCACGTCCCAGTCTTCGATCGAGCGCAGCTCGGTCGAGCTCACGCCGTCGCCCTTCAGGCGATAGCGGTACACCTCGCCGATCGGCGTCGACAGCGGCGCGAGCTGCGGCTGCAGGCCCTGCGGCAGCTCGGCGGCCTGAAGCCGCTCGAGCACCTGCTGGCGCGCGAAGTAGTCGTTCACCTGGTCGTCGAAGGTGAGGATGATGTACGAGAGGCCGAACTGTGTGTGGGAGAACATCCGGACCGAATGGGGCAGGCCGCTCAGACCGATCTCCAGCGGAATGGTGACCTGCTTCTCGACCTCCTCCGGTGCATGCCCGGGGACCAGCGTGATCACCGTCACCTGCACGTCGGTGACGTCGGGAAACGCTTCGACCGGCAGCGACCGGAACGCCTGCACGCCCGCGCCGATGAACAGGATGGTCAGCAGCATCATGAAGAGCGGCTGATCGAGCGCGAGCGAGACCAGGCGCCTCACGCCGCTTTCCTCAGCAGGCTGCTGAGCAGCATCGCCCCGTCCACGACGATCGTTTCGCCCGGTCGGACGCCGCGGATGATGCCGACGAGTCGGCCGGTCCGCTTGCCGACGATCACGGTCCGCTCCTGGAAGCACCCGGGCGGCGACTCGACGAACACGATCGAGCGGCCTTTGTCGTCGACGACGGCGTTCGCCGGAACGACAGGGGTCCGTTCCTTCGACTCGATGTGATGGATGCTGCCAAACATCTCCGGACGGAACCGGCCGCCGCGGTTGTCGATCTCCGCCTGCACTTTGACCGTGCGGGTCTGCGGGTCCACGGTGTCCGCGATCCGCGATACGTGTCCTTCGATGATCTCGCCGGGATAGGCGAAGAGCGAGACCTCGACGAGCTCCTTCGGTTGAACGAACCGGATGTATGTCTCGGGCACCTGCGACGACACCCACACCGTGCTCAGGTCGGCGATGGTCATCACGGCGGCGGTGGTGTCGTTGCGGAATTCGCCCGGCACGATGCTCAGCTCGAGGACCTTGCCCGAGAGGGGCGATCGCACGACGACCGGTTGTCTGAAGCTGCCGGCCGTGAGTCCCAGAATGGAGAGCCGTCGCCCCGCCTGTTCGCGCGAGGCCCGCGCCTGATCCAGCGCCGCCTGAGCCTGGGCCAGCGCGTTCTCGGCATTGAGCGCCTCTTTTTTCGCGATCGCGTCGTGCTCGAAGAGATCCCGCGTCCTGTCGGCGTCGGCCTGCGCTTTGGTCAGTGCCGCGCGCGCCTGCGTCACGGCGGCCTCGGCCTGGAGGTCCGCGGACATCGCGGCGTCGGCGTCCGGACTGTCCAGGGTGAACAGAGGCTGCTCCTTGCGGACGGCATCGCCGACTTTGACGAGAACGGTCGCGATCCGTCCCGCGGCCGGCGCCACCACCTTCGAGACACGGTTCGGATTCGCCTCGATCTTGCCGGGCGCGATCACCTCGTCGGTGGCGAGATCGGCGACGTCGACCGGTTCGCGGCGCATCTGCTTCAAGATCGGCGAGCCCGGCGGCAGAGAGATCGAAGTCGACGTGAAGGTCGCCGGGATTTCTTCGGCCGGGGCGTCCGGTCGACGACAACAGACTGCCCCGGCCGGCAGCATCAGCAGACAGACAATTCGAACGGGTAAGTTCGTCACGGCCGTCCGCTCCTTGTGGTGAGGGCGTCGAGGGCGTACAAGCTTTGCGCGTACTGCGCTCTCGCCTCGTGATAGCTCCGCATGGTTTCGTTGAACGCGCGCTGGGCGTCGAGGAGCTCGACGAAGGTGGCCTCGCCGCGCCGATAGGCGTACTCCGTCGTCGCTCTGACATCGCGGGCCGGAGCGAGCATCTGGGTCTCGATGGTGTGGACGAGCCCGCGCGCGAGCGAGTATTCGGCGTAGGCCGATGCCACCTCGTGGCTGATGTCGTTTTCGAGCGCCCGCACCTTCGCCTCCAGCTGGGCCTGCTGCAGCCGGGCGCGCGTGATTTCGCCCTGGTTCCGGTTGAAGAGCGGAAGCGGCGTGCTGAAGTAGAAGGCGTACGAGCTCCCGCGAATGACGCTGCCTTCCTGGCGGTGATACTCTCCGGCGACGGTGTAGTCCACTTTGCCGTTTGCGAGCTGAAGGCGAAGATCCGCGACCGATCGGGCGCGGTCGGTCCGCAACGCCTGGAGATCGGGCCGCGCGTCGAGCGCCAGTCTCCGCAACTGCTCGTCAGTCGTCTGCAGCGGGGCGTTCCGCAGTTCGCCGACGGTATCGATCGCATCACCGCCGGGTCCTCGTCCCATCAACAGGCTCAGGCGGTTTCGAGCGGTGCGTAATCGCGCTTCCTGCCCCCGCACCTCGTTCTGGAACTGCAGCGCCGCGAGGCGCGAGCGCGCCAGCTCGACCTGCGACAAATCTCCGGTGCGAGCCCGCTCGACGTTGACAGAGACGACGTCGTTGAACGCCTTCAGCGTGTCCTCGGCGAGCGCGAGATTGAGCTTGGCGAGCTGCACGTCGGTGAACGCGCGCTCGATGTCCAATACGAGGAGTCTGGACGTGTTCGAGAGCTGCAGTTCCGCAAAGGACTTCACCAGAGCGGCCTGCTCAATCCGCCGCTCGCGCTTGCCTCCGCGCTCCATGACGAAGTCGGTTCGGACTATCTGCTCGTACGGGCTGATGCCAGCGTCGATCAGCGACTGATCCGGGCGCGTCGCGCCGGCCGTGACGACGGGATTCGGCCTCAAGGAAGCGGTCAGAAGCGCGGCATCCGCCACTCCGACGTTGTCGCGTTCGGCCAGGAGGCTCATGTTGTGTTCGAGCGCCTGCAGGACCGCCTCCTCGATTGTCAAAGCGGTCACCGTTTCGGGAGCTGAGCGCAGCGGCGACAGCGTCTGAGCGCCGGCCGTCGATGCGGCGGCGGTCAGAGCAGCCACCATCAGCGTGGTTCCGTGAATCATGAGATGCCTCAAAGCCGGCGCGCACGCCGGCACTCGGACTCGAGTCTGTCCTCGCCCTTCAGCGGTTTCGTGACGTGTCGTGCAGGCGCGGGCCACCCCGAGCTCTTCGAGGGTGCAAGGACGGCGGGGTGCAGGTGTAGGGCGACCCTTTCAGGGTCGCCATTCGACCGTCCTACCGTGTTGAAACGGGCTCGACCTGAAGGAAGAGGAGGAAAGGAGGCGCGCGCGGAGTCCGAGTCGAGGCGGATTGCGGTTGAAGGCTTGACGTGGCCGGCGGCGCTCGCCACTGAGACGGCGTGGAGATGGACGACGAAGTCCGGGCGCTCAGATCAAGCGAAAGGGCTCCGAGCTGCGCCAACACAATCGACGTCATCGGTTGACCGTCAACGGTCTCGCCCGCCGGGCTCCAGCCGCCCGGCGACGAACGTTTCGGATACCTGCGCGTGAGGTGACCGGTGCCGTCATTGGCCCAGACGATGAGATCCAGGGAACCGTCGCTGCCGACGACATCCAGATCGCCGTCGGCATCGATGTCGGCCGCGGTCACCGAGAGCAGCAGGGTCTGGCCGTCGGCCGCTGGCGGCTCGAATCCGGCCCGCATCAAAGAGGCGGGCACCAGAACCGCCGGCTGCATCGCTGCGGCTGCCGACAAGTACGCAGTCCCCGTCGGAAGGGGCGACATCACGCACAGCGCGCAGGCGCACATCGCAGGCGCTGCGAGCTTCCGGAGCATTCCCGTCACCATCGAAGACAATAGTAAAGTAGAAATCGCGCGCGCGGCGAGAAAGTCAGGGATTGACGCAACGACCGATGCCCTTTTGTTGATCTTTTTATTGGAACCTTGCAGACCTTGGACTGAAGACCCAGACCCGGCGCCGCCAACCTTTGCCGTCCAACGGACCTTGTACGGGCCGGTACGACCCGATTCACAGGAGCTCACTCATGGTGGAAGGCAAGACGATTTCAACCTTTCGCGACATCGTCGTGATTGTGGGGATGCTGATCCTCTGCTTCGTCGGGATGCAGGACGTCGCGGCCCGCGCGCAGGCTCGACGCGAGCAGGAGGCGCGGTTTTCCGTGGCCCGGAACGCGATCGGCAAGCTGGACGAGACCTATAAGCAACTGGTCGCGAACAAGAGCATCAACGAGCAGTTCTTCCGCCAGAACGAGCTCGTGATCGAGTATCAGAAGCTCATCCTCACGCTGCCTTACATGCCGGCTCCCGCGGCACCAGGCGTTGCGGCGCTTCCGGCGCCGCCCTCACCCAAAAAGTCTGCGACTCCGCCGCCGCAGCCTCCGGCCAAGCCTTGAGCGGTTCGTGCAGGCCGAGTCTTTCAGGCTCGCCTGGGTTTTCCGGCGATCTTGAATGTGTCGCCTTACGTTCGCAGGAGACGTGATGAGCATGCGCCGCCTTCCCCTTGCAACCTGCGTGGCCGCCGTCGTCGCGGCGGCGACATTTCGCACCGAGGCCGTCACGCGTCTGCCGTCGGCCGACGGCCAGTTCTGGGACATCCAGGACACGTCGCCGTGGGCGCAGGACAGCGGCGGCATCGCGACCGGCGGACGCGCGAATCCGTTCAACGGCTTCGGCTATCTGAAGATTCGCGTTCGCTCCGGCTCCTCCGCGACGCTGGTGCCGAACCGGTACCTGAGCGGCTTCGGCCTCGCGCGCGACGGAGAACGCTTCGATTCGATCACGCCCCTGGTCTACGGCGGCGTGGTCGTTGCCCGCGCGATTTACGCGCCACAGGAGTCGATTTATCTCCGCTATTTCGACAGCTACACGAACGCCACCGGTGAAGATCGCGTGGTCGATGTGGCCTGGGGCGGCGCGTCCGGCGCCTTCGAGGACGGCGGACGGCTGGACGTGGCAACCACGTCGGACGGCGATCGCCGGATCGATCTCGACGATACCTTCGTCGTGGTGATGCAGAACGCACGGAACGTCAGCGACCCGATGCGCGGACCGTCGGGCCACGGCCCGTCCGCCCACGTGCTCGGCTCGCACGTCTCGGGAGTGTTGAGCGCTGTCGGAGATATGTACGCGGATCCGTTTACCGATCGATGGCCCGGCTACGACCCCGCGCATATCGGCTACGTCTTCACGCTGACGATCAGACCCGGACAGACCGTCGCCTTGATGACTTTCGTGGCGAAGGGGCTGAGCGAGATCTACGATCCGCGAGGCGGGTTCCCGATTCCGATCCGCGACGGCATCGTCGCGCCGAAGTCCCAGGCGCCGTACGCCGGCGATTCCCCGAATGTTCCCGAACCCGGTTCCGAAATCGCACGAGTGGCCGCCGCTGCGCGCCGCCTGGTCTCGTCGCCCGATCTGCGCGGCCTCACCCCGAGGCAGCGGTCGCAGATCGTCAACTGGCGTGTCGGCGGCGAGGCGCCGGTGACGTCGTTCACAGTGGGGGAGAAGACCGTCGGGGAGATCCAGGACGCGCTCACGCGAGGGGAAACGACATCGGAGGACGTGGTGCGCGAGTACCTGACCCGGTTGGCCCTGTTCGATCGCCACGGGCCGACGTTCCGCGCCTTGCTCGCGCTCAATTCCGCGGCGATCGCCGACGCGCGCCGCCTCGACGCCGAGCGCGCCGCCAGCCGCGCGCGCGGTCCGCTGCACGGCATACCGGTCGCCTTCAAGGACAACATCGACGTCTTCGGCTTGCCGACGACGGGTGGCTCGCGCGCGCTCGTCGATCACCGGCCGCGGCTCGACTCCCGCGTGGCGGCGGGCATGCGGCGCGCCGGGGCGGTCGTGCTCGGCAAGACGAACCTCGACGAGTTTCCGTTCGGCGATTTCGGGATCAGCACCGTCGGCGGGACGATCGGCAACGCGTACGACCCGTCGCTCAGCACTGCAGGCTCGAGCGGCGGCACCGCCGTGGCCGTCTCGACCAGCCTCGTCACGCTCGGCTTCGGCACCGACACGTGCAACTCGCTCTCGAATCCGGCCGCGTTCGCGTCGCTCGCCACTATCCGCACCACGCGCGGCCTGACGAGCCGCGCCGGCGTCATGCCGCTCAACACGTACAACGACGCCGTCGGACCGATCGCGAAGTCGGTCCGCGAGCTGGCGCTGGTGCTCGATCAGGTCACCGGCCGGGACCCGGAAGACGAGGCAACCGTCGAGGCGGACCGTCACATCGACGGATCGTTCACGACCGCGCTCGACGCGGGCGCGCTCATGGGCGCGCGCGTCGGGGTGATGCGGCAGCTGTTTGTCGGCGTCACCGGCGAACGCGAAGCGGCGGCGACGATGGAGAACGTCGTGGCGGAGCTCAGGACGGCGGGGGCCACGGTCGTCGACGTCGCGATTCCGAATCTCGACGCGGCCTACCTTCAGGCCCGTGGCAGCGCGCCGGGTTCGCTCAAGGCGGGGTGGACGTCGTACCTGACGCGGGGCGCCGCGCCGGGAGACGCGGTCTTGACAATCGACAATCTGCTCGCGTCAGGAAAGCTGGCGCCGGACAGCGCGAGACGGTTGCGGGACGCGATCCAGCCAACGCCTGCCGGCGACGCGCTACGGGCCGCGACGGACAGGTTCTATGCCTCGCGCGAGGAATTCCGCGCGCTGTTCGTCGACCTGTTGGAGCGGCAGCGGCTCGACGTGCTGCTGTATCCCGCGAACCAGGCGAGGCCGCACACGCACGAAGGCGGGCTGGAGCGATATGGCGGCGAGCCGGGCACCTGCGAGGAAAGCGCGATGACCGGACTGCCGCAGGTGACGGTGCCGGCCGGCTTCCTCGGAAAGAGGTATCCATTCGGCGTGTCGTTCCTCGGCCGCCCGTGGGCCGATCGCCGTACCCTCGCGATCGCCTACGCCTACGAACAGGCGACGCACCACCGCGTCCCGCCACCGAGGCGACCCTGAAAGGGTCGCCCTACACGAACGCCAGCTCGTAGCGCGAACGCTTTAGAGCCTGCTTAGAAATCACGTACAACGCAGAAACCGCGGAACCCGCAGAGAAAAATGGTTAAAGATTAGCCGAGCGGAACGGCACCGAACGGAGCGCGAAGGCTTTAGCCGAGCGGAACTTCGTGCCAGAGGGAGCGCTCGTTAATCCGGAACCGCACCACGAAAACCACGAAATTCACGAAGGGCACGAAACGACTATCTTGTTTGGTTTTAGTCTTTTTGTGGCTTTCGTGTTTTCGTGTCTTTCGTGGCTATCGGCTGTCCGCCGTTTTCTTCACTCACGCAGCGCGAAGACGCACAGCGAGAGGCCCGAGATGGCGGTGACGTACTGTTTGCCGTCCACTTCGTACGTGATCGGGCCGCTGACGATCTGCGCGCCGAGGCTCGCCTTCCACAAGAGCGATCCGGTTCGCGCGTCCAGCGCCTGGAAGTAGCCTTCACGCCCGCCGGTGAACAGGACATCCGAGGCCGTCGTCAGAATGCCGCTGTCGGTGACGTCGGTCATCGGGAACTTCCACTTCAGCTCGCCTGTGCCCGCGTCGAGCGCGAGCACCGCGCCGGTCGCCGCGGCTTCGGTCCAGTTGTTGATCGGCCCGCGCCGGACCCCTGGAAGTGAAGGCGCGCCTGGCACGGGCACGAAGGGTCGATTGACACCGCCGCCGAAGTTCCGCCCTTCCCGATACTCAACGGGGGTGCCCCCAAAAATCGTCGCGTAGGCTTCCCACGCGGACACGTAGAAGAGTCCCGTGTGCGGGCTGTAGGACGGCGAGTACCAGTTCGTCCCGCCCTGATTGCCGGGCCACGTCGGCATCCCCGCCGGCTGCGACGTCTGATTGGGCCGGCCGCGCTCGTCGAACGTGTCCATCCAGTTCACTTTCACGAACGGCTTGCCGACAAGAAACTTCCCGGTCTCGCGATCCAGCACGTAGAAGTTGCCGTTGCGGTTTGCCCAGACCATTGCCTTGAGCGGCGCGCCGCGCCACGTGATGTCGGCGAGCACGGGGACCTGCACCGAGTCGTAGTCGTACCGATCGTGCGGCGTAAACTGGTAGTGCCACCTGAGGCGACCCGTGTCGGCGTCGAGCGCGACGACCGAATCGGTGTAGAGGTTGTCGCCGGGCCGCTGCTCGTTGTTCCAGTCGGGACCGGCGTTGCCGACGCCCCAGTACGTCAGGTTGAGCGCGGGGTCGTACGAACCGGTCACCCACACCGAGCCGCCGCCGTGCTTCCACGCCTCCGGATCGCAGAACGAATCTGACGTCTTCGGAGGGCACGGCTTCCACGAATCACCTCCGGGCTCGCCTGGAGCAGGGATCGTGTAGAAGCGCCACGCTTCCCTCCCGTTGCGCGCGTCGTACGCGGCGACGAAGCCGCGAATGCCGTACTCGCCGCCGCCGACGCCGACGATGACCTTGTCCTTCACGACCAGCGGCGCAAGCGTCACCGAGTAGCCGCCCTTGCTGTCGGCCACCTTCGTGTTCCACACGGCCCGGCCCGTCTTCGCGTCGATCGCGACCAGATGCGCGTCGAGGGTGCCCATGAAGAGCGTGTCGCCGAGAATCGCGAGGCCGCGGTTGTTCGCGCCGCAGCAGACGATTTGCGTCGGATCCAGCGTGTGCCGGTAGATCCAGAAGACGCGGCCCGTTTTGGCGTCGAGCGCGACGACGTCGTTCGGCCGCTGCGTGAGATACATGATGCCGTCGACGACGAGCGGTGTGGTCTGCCAGGCGCCCGCGACCGCCGCCTGATACATCCACTTCAGCTCGAGGTTTCTGGCGTTGGCCGGCGTGATCTGGGTGAGCAGGCTGTACCGGTTGCTGAAATATCCGCCGGAGTAAACAAGCCAGTTCCGTGGCTCCTTCGCGGCATTCAGCAGACGGTCGGAACCGACCTGGGCCTGCACGTGGTAGGACACGGCGGCCGTTAGAAGGAGCGCCAGCCATGCGCCCGTCGTTCTTCTCGTCATGATCATCGTCCCTTCAGCGAAAGCAGGTAGGCCACGACGTCGGCGAGCTCGTCCTGAGTCAGCCGGTCTTTGTACGACGGCATCGGCGACACGGTGAGGATGGTGTATTCGCGAAGGTCGGCCTTGGTCAGCGAGAGGAGCTTCTCCTGATCGTCGAAGAGCTGCACGGTGTAGGTGTCCTCGTTGAGCCGCCGCCCGTTGATCACTTTGCCGTCACGCGTGACCGCGCGCACCGGACGGTTGATCGGCATCATCTGGCTGGTCGGGTCGGTCAGCGAGCGCAGGAGCATCCCCGCGCTTCGCGTGGCACCGATGTCGCTCAGATTCGGAGCCACGCGCGCGCCTTGCGCGTCGACGCGGTGGCAGCGCGCGCAGTCGCCCTTCCCCTCGAACACCGTCCGGCCGCGGCCGGCGTCGCCGGCCTTCATCGAGCGGCGGTCGAAGGCATTCATGTTGCGGAGGTACGCGATGATCCCGGCGATTTCGGACGAATCGAACTTGAACGCCAGCATCCCGGTGCCCTGGATGCCAGTCGTGATCACGCGCGTGAGGTCCTGGTCCGTCACCGCATTGCGAAACCTGCCGCTGCGCAGATCCACGCCCGCGACGCCGTCGCCGTTCGCGCCGTGGCACGTCGTGCATTGCGCGTCGTACAGCCGCGCGCCATAAGCGATGTCGGCCGGCGCGTACTCGGCGTCCCGGGCCTGCGTGGAATTCTTGGCCGCAACGAGCAGTGATGCTGACCACAGGAGTCCCACGATCACCCAGAGGGCGGGCCGGCTTATGCGCTCAAGTCGCGGCATGGGGCGCACTTGTACTCGATGTTCGCGGGGTTGTCCACCACAACCCTCAAGGCTCAACTCTCAAGGCTCAACTGTCAAGATTTGTCGGGCGCTATTGAAACACAGCGTTGACGCTGACGCTCTGGACACTCCCTTCCGCATCTATCAGAAGAACGTCGGCTGCGATCGACCCGGGGCGCCTCAGCCCGCAAGCGAATTGCGGCCGGAACGAAAACGCCCGCGTACCCGCAACCAACGTGGATCCAAACATGGCATTGAGCTGCGATCTCGGGAACGTGATCGAGGGGCCTCCCACATTAGTACCGTCGAGCAGGTGCAATGTGACCCGATCCATGAAGACATTCACGGCGCGCGTCTCCGCGATCAGCAGATCGAATCCCGTTGTGAACACAGGACCCACGGCGCACGCGGTCGTGACAGCGGCGAACGGCAGCGTCTGCGGCAAAATCTGCGCCGCAATCGCGGCTGTTGGAGAAAAGCCGATGTCCGCGCGGCGACCGCTCGTGGTGTTTTCGCACGCAACCGCAACCAACGCGACGACGACGGTGGCAATCATCCTCATGTCGAACCTCACACCGGAAAAACGGATTAACGTTGTTGTCCGCGGTCGGACACACCGAGGGTCAGGCGCCGCCCGGCGCGAGGCCCACAGCACCGACGCAACGGCGGACGTGCATCACGGGCGGCAAATATACGGAGCCACCGGCCGTATCGCAACCATTCGAATTCGTCAGCGGCGGACAGCGACGCCGATGCTGCCGATGACGCGGCCACTCGGCAACGTTGAGCTCAGAAATGCCACTGCGCGCCGAGCGAGACGATCCGCGACTGCAGAATGGCTGTCGGTGTGTTGAGGCCCGTTCCGAAGGTCGTCGACATCGCCGTCACCGGACGTCTGTTCAGTGCGTTGAACAGGTCTACCTGGAGCTCGACGTTCCCGAACCTGCCAGTCGGGAACCTCCGCGCGATGCGGAGATCCAGCTGATTCATCCGATCGAGGTAATTGCTTCCCGGATAAATGAGAGGGATGGACTCCGACGCCTGGGTGAGGCCGGGGGCGACCGCCCTCGTGGCTGTGAGAGTGACCGGGAGCCAGACCGCCGAAGAGTTCCCCGTTCCGGCATTCACCGCCCCGGGGTAGCTCTGGAACGTGCCGCTCACGACGAACTTCACCGGCAGCTCGTAGGTGCCGCCAACCTTCACCTGTGTCTGGTACGGGATGGGGAACTGCGTCTGATCGCAGAAGATCGTGGTGTTCGGGTTCGACGCCGCCGCGAACGTCGAGCCGATCGTCAGCGGCAGATCGCAATTGTTCGACACCTGCTTGCTGGTGCTCGTCCCCCCGAACACCGTCGCCCCTCTGCCTCGGGCCATGAACTGCGTTTCGAGCCCGTTGAACACACGAGAGTCACGGTTCGAGTTGCGATCGACGACCGTCCCCACGCCGCCGAGCGCCGGGTTGATGCTGTACACCGTGATCGTGCTCGGATACGTGCCGCCGCACGCCGCCAGGGAGTTGGTCGCACCCAGACACGGGTTGGCAATCGTGATCGGCGTGAAGGCGCCGGCCACGTCGAGAGCCGCGTTGTCGGAATAGATGATGTTCTTGTACGACCGGCGGAAATACCCGAACGACACCGACAGCCCCTTGAGCAGCTGCTGCTGGACCCTCGAAGTGAACTCGAGGTTGTACTCGCGCGTGAGGTCCGGGTCCGGGCTGCGGAACACCTGGCCGAACAGCCTGTTGCTCGACGCGCCGAGCGTGTCGATGCCGGGCTCGTAGATCAGGTCTCTGTTCACGTCGGTCCACGTCCGGATGTCGGTCGACTGGTTCATCGGGTTGTAGTTCTGCGCGAAATCGGTCGAGTACGACACCAGATACTTGGAGATCGACGTCTTCACGGCTGTCTTCCCGTCGCCGAACACGTCGTACGCCACGCCGAACCGGGGCGTCCAGTTCTTCCAGTCGGGCAGGTTGGCCCGCCCGGCGGAACTCTGCGCGGCGTAGCCTTCCAGCAGAAGGAGTCTCTGGTCGCTCAGCGAGACGCTTTGTTGCGGGTACGAACCGTTGAGATACTCGAACCGGATGCCAGGCGTCACTGTCAGCCGGTCGACCGTGTAGGTGTCCTGGAGATAGAAGCCGATGTCGTGGTTCAGGAGGTTCTCCTGGATGTTCGGCGTGTTGAAGATCACGACCGAGTTCGGAGCGCCGTTCGAGAAGCGCTCGATGAAGTTCACGTTCGGGTTCTCGAACGACTGGTGAATCTTGTTCCAGCCGTGCGAGCGCTCCATCCCGAACTTCACGGCGTGCGAGCCGGTCACATAGGAGAGGGCCGCGATCTCGCTGAAGCGGACCGGTTTTCTGGGGTAGTAAGGAGCGGACGGAGCGCCCCAGTAGGTGGCCGTGGCGATGTCCACCTTCGGAATCGGGTTCGTCGCCAGCAGCCCGGCCTGCAGTTCCCCGGAAGAGTACGACTTGTTGTTCATCCCGATGCCGGCCTCGAACAGCAGCCTGCTGGTCCACGCGCCCGTCCATTTGATCACGCCGGAGAAGTAGGCCCTCGGCGTGCGCACGCCGAAGCTGTCTTCCGACCACAGGGCTCCCGTCACGCCGCCGCCGCTGGACTGCTCGTGCCCGCGCCACTTGCTGACATGGTCGATGTAGCCGGACAGCTTATTCCTCGGGCTCACCTGCCAGGTCAGCCGCGTCATCTGGCTCTGTATGAGGTTGTCGTCCAACACCTGCCGCGAGGTGTCCGGCGTGAAGCTGTTGAGCGTCGAGGCGGCCGAGTAGAACGAGTTGGCGGTTGTCTGGTTCACGCCCCAGTGGCGGACCGAGGCGAAGAACCAAAGCTTGTCTCTCTTGAGGGGGCCGCCCGCCGAAATGTTCAAGTCGTGCATCGTATCCATCGCGTTGGTGGCCCTCTGCCGCGGGTCGGCGTTTGGCACCGTCGAATCCGCCTGCAGGTTGTGGCTGGTCGCCGAGTAGAACACGTCGCCCTTCAGGGTGTTGCCGCCGTCCTTGGGGATGAGATTGAGGCGGATACCGCCGCCCGAGGTCTCGACCTGGATGCCGCCGGTCTGATACGCCATCTCGGCAAACATGCCTTCATTGAAGTAATTCTGGTTCGCGCCGTTCCCCTCCATGCTGTTGAGGCGTACGCCCTCGACCAGGACCGCGTTGTCGCGCGGATCGGAGCCGTGCGCGTTCAGGTAGCTTTGCTGCATCCCCTGTGACCCGCCCACATCGGGAGACGAGGGCGCGACGCCGACGAGCGTGGCGCCGACCGACTGGTAGCTGCGGCCGCCGGTCGGCATGGAGTCGAGCAACCGCTGCGGCATCACCTGCTGCGACGTGGCCGATTGCACGTCCACGACCGGCGATCCGCCGGTGACGGTCAGCGTTTCCGTGAGGTCGCCGACCCGCATCTCGCCGTTGATCTGCGCCGTGAAGTTCGCCGGCAGGTCGATTCCTTCCCGCTTGACCGTGGCGAACCCCGGAAGCGTGAACGACACGGAGTAAACGCCGGGACGCAAATCGACAATCTTGTACTGGCCCTGCTCGTCGGTGGCGACCGCGCGAACCTGTTCAATCAGCGCCGGACTGATGGCGGGCACCAGCGCCAGCCAAGCCAACGCGACGATGATCGTCGTCTCGAACATCCTCGGTCGCATAGTGACCTCCCCTCCGTAAACTCTGGCGCCTGGCCCTGATAAGAGCCGACACGTAGGGCACCGCTTCAGCCTCCAGTACGTAGGGCACCGCTTCACTACCCGATACGTAGGGCACCGCTTCAGCGGTGCCTCCGGCGCTCAATCAGTTCGAGGACCCTATCGTCCACTCGGCCTTCCACTTCGCCCGCATCGCTGCACGATCGACGGCTCGACCTCTCAGATAGACATCCGAGATTCTGCGGATATTCGACATCCTGTCCAGCGGGTTCGCGTCGAGGACGATGAAGTCGGCGCTCTTGGCTTTGGCCACCATCCCGAGCTGATCGAGCTTGAGGATTCCGGCCGCGGTGCTGGTGGACATGGTGATGACCTCCATCGGCGGGATGCCGGAGGCCGCGAGGCTCTCCACTTCCCAGATCGCGTGCCAGCCGAGCGCACGGGACGGATCTCCCGCCGAGTCGCTTCCGAGAGCCAGCGTCACGCCGTTAGCCCTCAGCTTGGCGATATTGCGTTTCGCCCGCTCCCAGTCCTCCCGTGTTCGGGCGAGGGCCTCGGGCTTTCTGTTCGCGAACGACTGCTCCAGCTTCTGGATCTGTGATGGAGGAATGGTCTCGTGCAGCAGCGGCGCGTCGAGCCATTCCGGCCGGCCCGCGTCGAGGCCCCGCGAAGTGATCCCGATGTTCGGGCCGAAGAAGACCCCGGGGTGCTGTTTGAGCAGCGTGATCAGCTCGTCATCGATGTCCTTGTCCCGAACCAGGTGCATGAAGCCGACGACACCGGCCCGCACCAGGCCCTTCGCGTCATCGAGGTCGAACACGTGAGCGATCGCGCGCAGGTTCTGCTTGTGCGCCTCATCGGCCGCCGCGGCGTACAGCGGCTCGGTCAGCTTCTTCTGCCGTCCATTTCTATCGTCCACCCAGATCTTGACGAAGTCCGGGCGATGGGGGGCCAGGTCCCGCACCGCCGCCCTCGCCTCCGCTTCGGTCGTCACCGAATACGGGACGTCGTTCCTGGCAGGATCGAAAGGTCCCGATCCGGGCCAGGCCAGTCCGCGGCCGACCGTGCGAAACAACGCCGCGTCCGGATGCACTTCTTCGCGCAACTGGTACGGCAGCTCGCCCATGTCGGTGCCGGAGCTGATGACCGCCGCGAATCCGTGGTACGCGTACCGGTTCAGATGGTCGAGCAGATTCTCCCGGTTGAAGTTCTCCTTCGACATCGAGCCGTCGCTCTGCCTGAGGAAGCCGAGGTGGCTGTGGAGATCGACCATCGCCGGCATGACCGTCTTCCCCGTCAGATCGACGTGAGCCGCACCAGGGGGAACCTGCAGCTCGCTCCTCTTTCCAACGGCCGCGAACCTGTTGTTCTCGACGACGAAGGCGGAGTTCTCGATTGGTGCGCTGCCGTCGCCCGTGATGAGGCGAGCGCCTTCGAACACGGTCACGTCATGAGTGGCGGCAGGCGTCTGCCTTGCGGCGGGCGAGGAACAGGCCGCCACAACGACCATCCAGGGCAACACCCTCAACAGGCGCATAACCCGTCTCCTTCGTCGATGAACGTCGCGTCGACGGAGCTGCCATCTCGAGTCGGGCCTCATTCTAAGCCCATCGGTGACCTCGCACGCCGCGAAATACCGAACGCCCGATTTCGCATCGACTGGCCTGCGACAGCGCCTGGCAGCATCAGGTTTGCCCGCGCCCGACACGGCGCGGCGCGCCGTATCGGACGGGACGGTGAGCCGGGTTACTCGAATCGTTTTGGAGAATCCCGTCGGGCCGTTGGATGCTGTTTAAATGACTGAGAATTAAATGACTGAAAAAAGCGAATCCACGTGCGTTCCGCCAAAGCAAATTCCAAGGGGATTTTGGTTGCTGGGGCTCGCAACCAGCGGTACTTGCAGCTGTGGAGCGGCGCGGCTTGAACCTCTTTGACACGTGATTGGGCCCTACACGGCTGCACTCGTAATGCTCCTGCGAAGGTCGGCAATTGATGGGGGCTGGTCGGTCGGGAGCTCCTTGACGTACTCGACCAGTGGGGCAAGAAAGCCGCCCCAGAGTTTGAGCGGATATCGGGTCGAGCATCTCTGTCTTGGGGCCCGAGGATTTAGGCAGCGGTTGATGTAGTCGAGCATGGCGGGTCCGCGGACACACCACCGCGGCGGTTCAGGCTCGGAATCACAGCCAGGGCATCACAGGAGCGCCCGAATTCGTACGTCTCCGACCTCAATGCCAGCCTTAACTTCATCAATGGTGGTGCCATCCTGTAGATGTGGCAGCAACCTCTCGACGGTCTCGTTGATTTGAGCCGGCGGTACCAGACCTGACCAGCGTAAGACCGAGTCTAGAGCCGTGGGGTCCGTTCGAAGCGGCTCGTTGAAGGACAGCGCAGCGTTTGAGCTCTTTATTTCGCACAGGAGCAGCTCCCGACGAGCCCCAAGCTCCAGAAATGGATCAGTGTCAACTTCACGTTCCGATTGGTCGTGAAACGGATGCCATACAGCAAGGCAATCGATGTCGCTTTTCGCCAATCCCTTTGTTTCAGAGTGGAGTACCAATCCTGAAGTAAAGAACCCGTTGAGTCTCAGGTAAAGCGCCGTCACGGCCTCTGGCAGATCTCGGGGATGCATCTTGGTCATTCGGTCGTCAGGATTCTGTTTCATTACACCCAGAACTCCAGTTGCGTTAAGCCTAAGGCCAAGCCCTTTTTCGTTCCGGTTGCCCCTTTACCTTGGGAGCAACGGCGAGCCTGGCGTTTTCTTCGGCCTCTTCTTTCGTTCCGCCTAGCTCACCGCTGGTGGCCCGAGCACGGCGAGCACGGTCCGTCTTCGGCATTGGGTAACACACGAACAATTTGCCTTGCTCACGCACAACAAACTCGAATTCATCCAGCTGCGGCCAGTTGGGACCGTACGGGCAGGGTGCCTCTTCCCACCCAGCGCTCACGGGCGTTTCTCGCGCCCGTCAGCTGCTGTCTAAGCTCATCGCCTGGACCGCCACGGGGTCGCCCAAGGGAACGTTGATCCTCGACTTTA
>QHWJ01000244.1:53554-65517 GCA_003222535.1 Acidobacteriota bacterium
CGATTACGCGCGTGCATATCAGCCCGAGCTGTTTCCGGTGCTCGCGAATGTCACTGACGACGTGCGCGAGGAGTTCGACACGCTGCTCAAAGCGCGCGGCGAGGCAATGCCCGGCTGCCGCCTCGATGCGTCCGGCTCTCCCGTCGAAGCTGAAGTGCTCGGCGAGCTGGAACCGGGGCTGAGCCAGACGCTCGAGAGGATCCGCCAGCGCGGGCAGGTGACGCTCATGGACCTGCGCGGGACGTCGGCGGAGACGAAGGCGACGACGTGGAGCAACCGCATCGCGAGCCTGATTCGCCAGGGCTTCATCGTGCCGAGCCCGGAGCCGAACAAGCGCGTGTACCGGTTCGTTCTCGCGTAAAGCAGGAGGAACAAGTGGGGCTTGATTTCATCACGGCGAAGGCGAAAGGCTTCCGGAAGCTCTGGGACGGCGGGCGCACGGCGCTGGCGACGCCGGACCTGCTTTCTCCCGAGGAGCAGTGGGAAGAACAGCACGTGCGCCGGCGTGTTCGACTGCCGCTCGCTTTGCGCCTGCGTGCGCAACGGCAAGAAGTGCAACGGTGTGTGCCGGCGCGATCCCCGTATCTTCGTCGCGCGGGTCAACGAGGTCGCGGGCTGGGACCTGAACGACGCGCCGCGCTGTGCGGCGCTTGCTGAAGCGGTCGAGAAGCGCGTTTGATTCGGGCAGCAGCGCGCGCACCGACTCGATAAACGCGTCGAAGGAGCGTGGCGGCAGCAGTCCGCCCTCCTCAAGGCGCCGGGCCACATGGACTTCGAAGCGCTGCGGGATCTTTTCCAGGACGGCGTCATGCCTGATGGCGGTGCTGAGTGGTGTCAGGTCTTCCAGATGCAGGCGGCGCAGGCGGCTGCCCGCGCGCAGTCCTGCCCGTCCCTTGGCGACGTGGGTTATCGCAGCGTCTTCAAAGCTTACGAAGCAAATCAGGGGATGGGATTTGCTGTGAGTGAAGTCGGGCACGGGCTCCGACACGCCGGGATCAGAGACGAGCGCGTCCAGTAGCACCTCGCGGCGTGCCGTCGGGACATTCAGAATGTAGCCGTTTGCCGCGCGTGTGGCCATGCCAAGCCAAAATATGGCACGCGACGCAGTTCAGCTCCTGCGCCACGCGCCGAAGTTGCAACTACGCAGCGACGACTGTGATGCGCGCCGATTGCCGTGACCGGGGCTTGTTCTTGATCACGATCTCTACATCCTGGCCCAGGGCATTAAGGAACGTCATGAGGCGCTCGACGGAGAATCCCGCGAGCTTGTAGTTCCTGAGAGCGGAGACCTTCGGCTGGCTCAAACCGAGCAGCGAAGCGGCGGCTGTTTGGGTGAGGCGTCGGTGCTCGAGAACCTGGTTCAGCGCGTATGCCAGCCGCAGCTTTGCCTGGCGTTCAGCGGCATCCGGATATCCGAGATCCTCGAATACGTTCGTGGATCCTCGGGTGATCGTGGCCGATTCACCGCGTCGTTTTGCCATAGTGTTCCTCGTAATCTCGCTGCGCTTGTTTCAGTCTTTGCTCGACCAGATCCACGTCTCGCTTGGCGGTCCGGATGCTGGACGGTGACTTCTTCTGGAACGCGTGGAGCACGTACAGCGCCTTTTCGAATCGAACCGTGTACACCGCTCGATAGGCGTTTCCGTCGTGCGACTCAACGATCTCCAGCACTCCAGAGCCGAGCCCCTTCCACGGCTTCGCCGTCGGCGCGGTTCCGCCGAATTGAGCGATGCGTTCCCCATGTCGTCCTTGACCGGCGCCGGAAAGCTCAGAAAGTCGCGCCTGGCCGACCCGACCCAGTGCAGCGGTTTCTCGTCGGAAGCCGGAACACGACGCACTTCTTGATTATCCCTGTTCTGGGATATTCAGGCAAGCGAGCACTTATCGCTCGTGAACCGAATGTCGGCATTCAGCGGGAGGTCATGGCCGCCGCCTGCGCACGTCCGCTTTGGTGATATATTCCGTGGCTAACTGCCCATAAATGCGCGTCGCGGCGGCGCGAGTCTTACGAGCCCTGGGAGCCTGGCTTTCCGCAGCAGGCCCACTGCCGATTCCCTCCAGCGGACAGTGTTCACGGGCCGACGTGCCGGGGTTTCATCTGAACAAACGGAACCGCTCGTAGCGGTCGGTGTCACGGAATCATGTGTTTTTGTGACAAGTCCGGGCGTCTCGATTCGGGGGCTGTTTGGCAACTCGCGGTGCGACCTTCGATCGAGACTCTCTACGAGTCATCCGGATCGATCGGGTGAACGACCAGCTCGAAGGCGCTCCCGTCGCGCAGCCGGACGGTCGCGAAGTGGCGGACATCTCGTGTCGCGAGGCGACGGATGCCGAGATCTTCAGCGAGCGCCACAAGGGAGGCATCGACGAGGCCCAGGCCGAGATGGCCGTAGCGCCGGTCAATCTCCATGGCCCGCGCGAGCTGATCGAGCGCCGGCGGGGCGTAGGTAAACGCCCCACGCGCGAGGTCGTGCATGAGCGCGTTCATCGCCGGCCGCTCGTCGCGAAGGAAGTAATCGACTTCCGCCAGGACCAAACCCGGAACGTATCGAGTCCGCGCCCGGTCGATAGCGAGTCGAAAACGCTGATGGTCCGGCGCGCCGTTGACGATGTAGTCGAGCAGCGCGCCGGTATCGCAGATCAGCGCGGCCGTGCTAACGACGGCCAACCAACAGCTCGCGCTCGTCGCCGCGCTCGGACAACGAGCGTACGATTCCCGCACTTCTCGGCTTGGGATGGCGGCGGTACTGCTCGAGGACGAGCCTCAGTTGCTGTCGAATGAACTCGGAACGCGACACCCCGCGCTCGCGCGCGGCGCGCGTGAGCAGCTGATCGGCCTCGTGGTCGAGAGCGATCGTGGTCGCCTTCTTTCTCGAGAGTGCCATTGAAGTAATATGACTCGCCTGGGTCCAACCGTCAAGCACGCGAGTGGTCGGACGCGGCCCGGGAGGGCGCTACGCTCCTGCAGATGAAGATATTTGTGTGGGTGTTTGGCCCCCTGCGCAGCCGGAAATGACTCGGAGCGGTCGGCCATCACGGCTGCGTCCTCTTCGTTCACTATTCCTTTGCTTCGTCTGGCCCCTATCAGCGAAAATTGCCCAACCGTGGGACGCGCATCGATCCTCGCGCTCTTCATCAGCGGCTCGGTTGCCGTGGCGCTGTCCGGCGTTCAGACGTCGGCGCGCCTTCGCGAAGGCGCGGAAGCAGCCCGGCAGACGCAACTCCCGCCGGCTCCGGCCCGCGCGTCAGGGCCTGTGGAGCCGCGGGCGGTCCTCGACAAATACTGCATCACCTGCCACAACCAGAGGCTCCGCACCGCCGGACTGGCGCTCGACAGCCTGGACGTCACGAGCCCGGGCTCCAACGCCGAGGTGTGGGAAAAAGTAATCGCCAAGCTTCGGGCCGGCTCGATGCCACCGCCCGGAGCGCCGCGGCCCGATGCGGCCACCTATCACGCCGTGGCGAGCGCCCTGGAGAATATCGTCGATCGGGCGTGGTCCGCCAATCTGAATCCCGGCAGGATCAACGCGGTCCACCGGCTCAATCGCACGGAATACAACAACGCGATTCGCGACCTGTTCGCGCTCGACATCGATGTGAAGCCGCTGCTGCCTGGAGACGAGACCGCGGACGGCAGTTTCGACAACTTCGCGGATGTCCTCTCGATTGCGACCGCCCATCTGGAGCGATACATGTCGATCGCCCGTCAGGTGACGCGGCTCGCCACGGGCCTTCCTCCCACGAGGCCGGCGATTGAGACATTCGAGATTCCCCTGCACGTGATCCAGGACGATCGGCAGAGCGAAGATCTGCCGCTCGGATCGCGCGGCGGCATGGCGGTTCACCACGACTTTCCAGTCGACGGCGAGTACCTGATCAAGGTTCGTCTCCAGCGCCAGTATCAGGATTACCTCAAGGGCATGGGATGGCCGCAGCAGCTCGACGTCCGCCTCGACGCCAGGCTGTTGAAGCGGTTCACCGTCGGTGGCGGCGCGCCGGGCAGGCCCGCCGCGACCAGCTACGCGGGCGACGGTGAGCCGAACTTTGCCGGCGATCCCGAATGGGAAAAGTACATGCAGGTGACCGGAGACGCCGGCCTGGAGATCCGCGTCCCGGTGGCGGCGGGGCCGCACGTCGTCGGCGTGTCGTTCGTCAGGGAGCTGTGGGAGCCGGAAGGCCTTCCGCAGCCGCTGCAAAGGGGCAGGGTCATCACGGACGACAACGTGTACATGAATTACGCGAGTGTGGGCTCGGTCCAGATCGGCGGTCCTTACAAGAACGCAGGACCGGCGAAGGATACGCCCAGCCGCCGCGCGATTTTCGTCTGTCATCCCAGGCTTCCTGCAGAAGAGCGGGGCTGTGCGACGAAGATCCTTTCAAGAATCGCCCGGCTCGCGTATCGCCGGCCCGTGGTGAGCCGGGATGTGCAGACGCTCGTCGAGTTCTTCGATACCGGCCGGCACGATGGCGGAACGTTCGACGACGGGATTCAGTTCGCGCTCGAGCGAATGCTCGTCGACCCGGACTTCCTTCTGCGCATCCATCGCGATCCGCCCGTCGACCGGGCTCAGGGCGGGCCGTCGACAGAGCACGCCGCCTCAGCACGCTCCGCTTCTCGACTGAGCGACATCGAGGTGGCGTCGCGCCTGTCGTTCTTCCTCTGGAGCAGCATCCCGGATGAGCGCCTGCTCGCGGTGGCCGAGCGGGGACAACTGACGAATCCGGCGATCCTCGTGAGCGAAAGCCGGCGAATGCTGGCCGACCCGCGCGCCACCGAGGCGCTCGTCGACGATTTCGCCGCCCAGTGGTTGAATCTTCGCCGTGTCGCGGAAGTGGTGGTCGATCAGGATCGGTATCCCAACTACGACCTGAGCCTTCTGCAGGCCTTCCAGCGGGAAACGGAGCTGTTTGTCGGCAGCACGATACGCGAGGATCGCAGCGTCGTGGATCTCTTGAACGCCGACTATACGTTTGTCAACGAACGGCTGGCGCGGCACTATGGAATTCCCGGGATCTACGGCAGCCGCTTCCGTCGAGTGAATCTCCCGAACCACGATCAGCGCGGCGGGTTGCTCGCCCAGGGAGCGCTGCTGGCGACAACGTCTTACCCGGATCGGACATCACCCGTGTTGCGGGGCAAATGGCTGCTGAACAACATCTTCGGGTTGCCCGTCCCGCCGCCGCCTCCGGGCGTCGACACGAACCTCGCGGAGAACAAGCCCGGCGCAATACCGACGTCGATACGCGAGCGGCTGGCGCAACACCGGCAGAGTCCGTCTTGCAACAATTGTCATTCGATGATCGATCCGCTCGGGTTTGCGCTGGAGAATTTCGACGTCATCGGGGGATGGCGGACCGTTGACGAGTCGGGCAAGCCCGTCGACGCGAGCGGCACGACGGTGAGCGGTGCGAAGGTCGAAGGGCTTTCAGGGCTGCGGGCGTTGCTGCTCGGTCGGCCCGAGCAATTCCCACGCACCGTCACCGAAAAGCTTCTGGCCTACGCTCTCGGCCGCCGACTCGAGTACTACGATCGACCGACGGTGAGAAAGATCGTCAGGGACGCAGCGTCGCACGATTACCGCTGGTCGGCGCTCATTCTGGGGATTGTCGAAAGCCCCGCGTTTCTGATGCGGGCATCGCACACGGCGTCGAATTAAACAGGTGTAGGGCGACCCTTTTAGGGTCGCCGCTCGGCGAGGCTGAAAGCCTCGCCCTACGGATTGGTTTCAAGGAGACGATAGACATGGCGTTCCTCACGAAATCGTTGCCGCGACGGACCGTCCTGCAGGGGCTGGGCGCGACCGTGGCGTTGCCGTTCCTTGAGGCGATGCTTCCCGCGTTCTCGCTGCGCGGGCGGGCCGCCGCGAAAGCAGTGCATCGGTTCCAGACCTTCTATGTGCCGAACGGGATGGCGATGCCGTACTGGTTGCCTAAGGGGGAGGGCACCGCCTTCGAGCTCTCACCCATTCTGGAGCCGCTGGCGCCGTACCGGGATCAGATGCTCGTCCTGTCCGGCCTCAAGGCGAACTGGAACTACATCCATGCGGGCGCCTCCGGATCGTTTCTGACGGGCACGGCGCGCGGCGGACGAAACGAGATCGAGATCATCGCGGACGTATCGATGGACCAGTTGCTCGCGAGGCATTTCGCCCGCGAGACGCAGGTGCCATCGCTCGAGCTCTCGATGGACGCTCCGGCCAACGCGGGGGCATGCACCGGCATCCTGAGCTGCGTGTACACGCACACGCTCTCCTGGCGCAGCCCGACGCAGCCGTTGCCGATGGAGTGGAATCCGCGAGCGGTGTTCGAGCGGCTGTTTGGCGACAGCGGCAGCACGGACCGCACCGCGCGCGACGCGAGGCTGCGGCAGCACAAGAGCATTCTCGATTCGGTGACCGAGAAGCTCGTGAGCCTCAAGCGGGACCTCGGACCGCAGGATCAGTCCAAGGTCGATGAGTATGCCGACGCGGTTCGCGACGTGGAGCGGCGCATCCAGAAAGCCGAGCAACAGCGCGACCTCGAGCTGCCGACGATGGAGCAGCCTCAGGGCGCACCGCCTGTCTTTGAAGATCACCTGGCGCTGATGCTCGACTTGCAGCTCCTGGCGTTCCAGTCCGATCTCACGCGCGTCATTTCCTTCATGGTCGGCAAAGAACAAAGCGCGCGCCCATACCCGCAGATTGGCGTGCCCGAAGCGCACCATCCGCTGTCGCACCACAACTTTGTTCCCGAGCTGGTGGAGCGCATGTCCAGGATCAACCGTTATCACGTCCAGCTGTTCTCGAAGTACCTGGCGAAGCTCCGCGCGACGCCCGACGGCGACGGCTCGCTCCTGGATCACATGACGATTCTGTATGGCTCTGGCATTTCGCACAGCACCACGCACTCCGGCGACAACCTGCCGCTCCTGGTGATGGGCGGGCATCACGGACGGCTCAAGGGCGGCCGGCATCTCTCGTATTCCGACAAGCCGACGCTCCCGCTCGATACGCTTTCAGGAGTGTAGGGCGCCGCTTCAGCGGTGCCGGAGAAGTAGGGCGCCGCTTCAGCGGTGCCGGAGAAGTAGGGCGCCGCTTCAGCGGTGCCGGAGGAGTAAGACGCAGCCGTTCTCGCGATGCCGGAGCGCGATGGCTGCCGAGCGAACACCGCTCGCCTGAAAGGCTCGCGCTCCACGAACGTGCACAGCGCGCCGGCCACGCCGGAGGATCAATGCGACGTCTGATTCCGCTGCTCGGCGTCCTTCTCATCGGTGCTGGAAGTGGTCGGCCACCTCTCGTTGACGCCGCCAGGAACGCCGACAGGGAGGCGTTGCGCGCGCTGCTCCAGCAAGGAGCGAGCGTCAACACGGCCGACGCGGATGGCACGACCGCCCTTCACTGGGCGAGCTACCGGGACGACGTTGAATCCGCCGACCTGCTGATTCGCGCCGGCGCCAGAGTGAACGCCGCGAACGATCTTGGCGCCACACCGCTCTGGACCGCCAGCCTGAATGGAAGCGCGGCCATGGTCCAGCGGCTGTTGGAGGCCGGGGCCAATCCGAACGCGGCGCTCCTGGCGGGCGAGACGCCCGTGATGGTCGCCGCTCGCTCAGGAAGTCCCATCGTCGTCGAACAGCTGATCGCGAAGGGCGGCAACGTGAACGCGCACGCGGCGCGGGGGCAGACGGCGTTGATGTGGGCGGCGGCGCAGAAACATGCCGATGTGGTCAAGGTTCTGCTCGCGCACGGCGCGGACATTCATGCTCGCTCGGACGTCTGGAATGAGGTGATGGCGGTGTCGCCGCACGGTCATCTCGACTACAACCGCGCGATCCCGCACGGAGGGGACACCGCGTTGATGTTTGCGGCGCGCGCGGGTGATGTCGCCTCGGCGAAGCTCCTCGTGGCTGCGGGCGGCAGCGTGAACGATGCGGATGCCTGGGGCGTGAGCGCCACGGCCATGGCAGCTCACGCCGGTCATGCCGAGCTGGTCGAATTCCTCCTCGAGCGCGGCGCCGATCCGAACGTGGCTGCGCCCGGCTTCACCGCGTTGCACGCGGCGATCATGCGCCGGGACGAAAGGATGGTCGCCGCTCTCCTTGCTCACGGCGCAGATGCGAACGCGCCGGTTCGAATGTGGACGCCCACGCGCCGCTCGTCACATGACTTCAACTTCGATCCCGAATTGGTGGGCGCGACGCCGTTCTGGCTGGCGGCGCGTTTCAGCGAGCCCGGCGTCATGCGTCTCCTCGTGAAGCACGGGGCCGATCCGCTCGCCGTGCACCATGGCGATCATGTGGTGGAGGCCCGAGGCGGCGATGGGTATGAACATCGAACCGAGGTGACGACGGCGCTGATGGCCGCGACGGGAATGGGCGGCGGGAGAGCGTGGATTCAGCCCGGACGCGGCGAGCGCGAAGCGCTCACACTCGAGGCCGTCAAGCTGGCGGCGGAGCTTGGTGTCGACGTCAATGCCGCCAACACCGACGGCCGCACGGCGCTTGACGCGGCAAAGGCCCTGCGGTTCGACAGCGTCGTCAAGTTTCTCGTCGAGAAGGACGCCAGACCTGGAACCCGCCGGAAGGAATAGAAATAGACCCGCCACAGAGCAGTCGTCTACGGCACGACCGATTTGACGCTTTTCACGACGAGGTTGTCGAACATCACGCCGCACGTGTGACCCGGCCGCACGTCGCTGCAGGTGGCGATCGCATCCTGCGTGAATTCGAACCGCAATTGCGCCGTGCTGCCGGCCATTCCGGGCAGGCGCACCCGCACGTGTTTGAAGCCCTGTGAATCGCCCGCCCACGCCGACATGTCCTCGAAGTACGCCAAGTTGCCGCTGCGTGGGAAATGCTTCGGGTAGTGGAAGAACGACCCGGTCTTGAACTCGTCCTCGAACGCCTCGACGAGCACCGATCGCAAGAAGCGACCCGGCGTCTGATCCGTCACGCGAAGCAGGAACCCGTCGTACGCCAGGATGTTGAAATTGGGATCGTCTTCCGTGTCGTAGCAGACGTCCATGTCGATCGTCACGAAGTCGGCATCGCCGGGCACGACGAACAAGGGACTGAACAGCCGCTCGAACCGGGTGTTCGTGAACGCACCGGGCCCGGGGCCATCAGCCGCATTCTGGTGGAACGCCGCATTCGAGCCGGTGTTGCAGAAGGTGTTGCTCGTCGTCCACGGCACGGTGTTGGTGCCGCCCGCGTGCGACCCCGTCCATCCGGCCGGCACCGTGCCTGGCACGACACCATCGAAGTTCTCCCTGAGGAGGGTCGTCGTGCTCGGCGTTCCAGTCAACAGGGTCTGGAGCAGCGTCGTGTGCCCGTGCTCGCCACCACCGACTGTCAACACGAGCTCGATGGGCGTGCCAGGTGCGAACGTGGGAAGGATTGCGAGTACGAAGTCCTTCGTATTGACCTCCGTCTCGCCGGGGCGGATCTTCTCGTACTCACGCCTGGCCTTCAGTACCGAAACACCCGGCGTGGACGTGGACAGCACGGCTTTCACGTCGTCGACCTTGTGCGCGCTCAGCGGATTGGTTACGTAGTTCCGAAGCGCGATCTTCAGCTTCACCGTGTCGCCCGGATCGATGAACCCGTTGCCGCCGCTTTCGTTCACTGTCACGCCCGCGATGTTCAGCGTCGTCGCTCTGCGGCCGCTTTCGTGTTCATCCCCGCCATGTTCATCTTCACCATCTGCATCTTCGCCATCGTCGTCTTCGCCGCGCGCTTCGTGCAGTCGATTGAACACGACGTCGGGCACGGTGAGACTCGCGGACGCCGGCTGTCCGTCGGCGAAGCCCGCCGGCGGCCGCGACGCCAGCGCATAGACGAAGAAGGCATCGCCGTTCTGGGACACGACCTGGTTGTAGTCGCCCAGATTCGGCTGGCCGGTGTCGTTGCCCCAGCCGGCGTGGAACGGGCGGTTCGTGAGCGGCTGCGGCGAGCTCCATCGCCGGCCGCCATCATCGGAGAAGATGTGCGTGACTTCCGAGAGATCGCCGGACGAGGCGATGCCCTGATCGTAGTAAAACACGTGAATCCGGCCGGTCGCTGAATCGACCGCGACCGCCGGGAACCATTGCGCGCGATCGTCGCCTGGCCGGCTGTCGAGCACGAGAGGAGGCTTGAAGGTCAGGCCTTCGTCCGTGCTGCGTTGAAACGCGATGTCGGCGCCGTCCCGGTTGTTGTTCTCCGCGTACACGATGTAGATGTCGCCGCGGAACCGGCTGTTCGACCTGTCGACTGCCATCGACGGAAAGTTGTGAACGCGATCGTTGCCGAGCACATGGTCCATCGTGAAGAAGTCGCCCGTGATGCTCACCGGTGCGCTCCAGGTCGCGCCGTTGTCGGTCGATCGCGCGAAGCCGATGTTGTTGATGAAGAAATCGGGGAACCGTGACCACGCGACGTACGCATTCGGTGACCCATGCCCGGCGAACCGCGGGATCGACCCCTGGCCATCGACGTCCGTCGCGCCGACGATGCGTCGCGGCGACCAGGTCGGAGGTGTCGCGGTCGCAATGTTGTCCGAAAACGTCGTCGAGATCTCCACGCCACCCGCGGCCGCCGGCGTGAAGTTGGACCAGCTCATGATCACGCGCCCGCTGTCGGGATCCACGTCCATGAACTCCTTGTCGGCATCATCGACAGGAGACCCGTTCACGTCGACGAGTCCGTGTGGATTCGTCACCGGCGTGACCTCGAACGGCCCCACCCACGTGTGCCCGCAATCGGTCGAGCGGTGCACGCCCATCGTTTGCGCGGCTGTTGCAGCCGAGAACTTCTTGACGATGATCGACGAGTATACGAAGACGCATCCGCCGAGGTACTTGATATCCGGGTCGCCGAGCACCCGCGGAAGCTTGGCCGTCCCAATCGTGTCGGTGCCGGGCGACGGGAGCTGGCCGCCGTCGACGAAGCTCGAGCCGCCATCGTCGGAATACATGAACCCGGAGACAGAGATCGGGTTCCTGCTGAAGCCTCGGAAGTCGTTGAACCCGATTACGACGTGCTGCCCGGTGCTGTCGACGGCAATCGACGTTTCCGATTGCGTCGACGCAGGGCCATCCGCCGGCGGAGCGTCGTCGGCTCCCTCGCAGTCCGGCTGATTCACGCAGAGACCGGCCTCCTCGAAGTCCTTCGCCGCTCGCACGCCGGGCGGCAGGCCGTGTTCAAGCGCCGCCCGGGCGCGCGCGGCGGCGTGGCCCATCGCCGACATCCGCTCGTCGGGTTGCTTCCGACGTCGTCCGTGGTCGCTGGCGCCGGTCGTCATCCCGGACCACGCGGCGATCGATGCGAAAATCACGGCGCCCAGCAAGAGCTTCTTCTTCCCCAACATCTGTTCCTCCAGGTATTGGTTACGCAGCTGCGAGCTGTCCGAGTGCTTCGACGTGCGAAGACGCACGCTTGAGACGCGATCACGATGTCGCCCGGAGGGAGCCGAAAAGCCAGAGGGCGCCTGTATACAGCAGAGCTAGCGGGCTGTCAACAAACTTTGCGATTCCTTTCGGTGGACTGTTCTCCAGCGATCGATGACAACCGTGGCATGACGTCAAATCAGAATCCGGTCCACGTCCGGTATAATCCGCGCGGAGCGGCTTGTACATCTGGACGCGTCACCTCAGAAGGGAATCGATTACGACAAGACCACGGGCGCGCGCAAGGTACTCCGGGAGGGCAACAACGCCGTCGAGTGTCAGCCGAGGAACCCCGACGATGGGTTCACGTGGTGCGACAACAGACCTGCTCGTTTAGCGGCCCTTCGGAGTCCGCGCGTCTTCAACCACTGACCAAGCATTCGCTCCTTTTCGAACGCGAGGTTGGCGATGTACTGTGCCGGGGGCGGGATTTGAACCCGCGACCTTTGGGTTATGAGGGGGTGTCGCTGTCGTCGCCGAGGGCCGCCGGAGAATCGTCGGCGACAGCCCGAGCAGCAAGTGGCCGGCGCCCGAGTAATTCTTCGCGAGAGTGCACGGGT
>QHWJ01000024.1 GCA_003222535.1 Acidobacteriota bacterium
CTAGACCGACGCGCCATATCCCTTCCCCAGCTTCGCAGTCGCGAGGCGTCACCGAGACACGATCGACGGGCGGGTCGATCGGTGGCTCGGACCCGTTCCACGAGCTGTCGATCTCGCTATCGTTCGACGAAGGTCGGCGGGACGGGCAACCGGGGCGAGCCGCATGCGCGTGACATCGCGCTGAGGCGGCGCGCCGAACAGGCGGCTGTACTCGCGGCTGAACTGCGACGCGCTTTCATACCCCACACTCACTGCGGCGCCACCCGCATCGAGGTTCTCGTTCAGCATCAACTGCCGCGCTTCCTGTAGACGCAATTGCTTCTGGTATTGCAGCGGGCTCACGCCGGTGAGGGCTCGGAAATGCTGCCGGAAGGTCGATGGGCTCATGTGCGCGCGATCCGCCAAATCATCCCCCTGCAGCGGCTGCGCGAAATGCTGCTTGAGCCAGGCGACCACCTTCGCAATCTGTTGGCCCGGGGACCCGGCGATGACGAGGTGCCGGAGGTGCGGGCCGTGCGGACCGGTCAGCAGGCGGATGGTGATTTCCTGGTGGATCAGCGGCGCCAGTCGAGGAACCAGGGTTGGCTCGTCGAGGAGGTTGACGAGCCGAACGAGCGCATCGAGCAAGGTCGCGTCCAGTGCTTCGAACGAGATCGATCGATGCGCGTCATCTCGCCGGGACCGAGGGGGGTCGATCTCGGAAGCCATCTGCAGGATCGAACGGACATCGAGCGTCAGCATCAGGCCAAGAAGCGGACTCGACGTCTCTCGCATCGGACTCGGCGCCATGTCGATGTCGGGGTACTACAACATCGGAGCCGGCAGCGACGCCGAGTCGATTCGCACGATTCACCGAGCGCTGGATCTCGGTGTCACCCACCTCGACACCGCCGAGATCTACGGTCCATTCACCAACGAGGAGCTCGTCGGCCGGGTCATCAAGGACCGCCGCGACCAAGTGGTGTTGGCCACGAAGTTCGGCTACGTCTCCCACTCCGGCGGCGGCCCTGGCGTCATCGACAGTCGCCCCGCGAACATCCGCGTGGCGGTCGATGGTTCGCTAGAGCGGCTGGGCACCGACCACATCGACCTGTACTACCAGCACCGGGTCGACCCGAACACGCCGATCGAGGACACCATCCGTGCACTGGCCGAGCTCGTCGCCGAGGGCAAGGTCCGCTACATTGGGTTGTCGGAGGCCGGTCCTGCCACGATCCGTCGCGCCCAGGCTGTGCACCCGGTCACCGCGCTGCAGACCGAATACTCTCTGTGGACCCGTGACCCGGAGGCCGAACTGCTGCCGTTGCTGCGCGAGTTGGGCATTGGATTTGTTCCCTACTCGCCGCTCGGTCATCCCGACCGACTCCAAGAGAACCGTTTGAACCGAGCCGCTCATCGCCGCGAACAACACGTAGTACGACGCGATCACCATCAGCACTGTCGGATAGAACGCCCGATCACGATCGAATCCCACCCTTCTCGCGAACGCTGCAACGCCCACTGAGAGGACAATGCCCGATTACGTAAGGCATAGAGACTCCTTGGACGCTGCGTCTTACGATTTGTCGAGGCGTGCAGTGAACCGCACGGCGTGGACCACGTCGCGGATCGCCTGGCTTGACGGTTGTGCGGCGGTCCGATCGGTGATGAGCGCATCGTGCGTGTAGGGCACGATGCGGTGGCTGCTGTTCGTGGACAACGTTGCCATTTTGTCCTGTAAGGGCAGCCACCCCGCTTCCGCGTCCTGCCCCGCCGTCAGGACGACCAGCGGCCGATCGCCGAGGTTCTGAAACGAACGAGCCTGGGCGAGCGATGTCGGCAACTCGGCGAACTCGTCGCGCAAGCTGCGCGCGGCGCGAGCCGACGAGTAGGTGAAACGCTGCATGTCGCGGGCTTTTGCCGGCCAGGTATCAAAACCGGCATGGTAGAGCACTCGCCCCACGCCAAGTCGAGCCAGGGACGGCAGCAGCGCAGAAACGCGGCGGAAACCGTTGTAGAACACCGGAAAGATGGGAAGACTCTCGAACACTTCGGCCGGTTGGCCGTCGAGCAAGACCATTCCTGCGACCTGTTCCGGATACCGCCCGGCGAAGATCCGAACGTACTGCGCGCCCGACGAGTGGCCGACCAGCACAAACGGACCGGTCACGTGCCCGCGATCGAGCAGGATGTGGAGATCGGTGGCCACGGCGATCCCGTCCTGCGCGACCGCCGCCGGATCGCTCCAGCCTCGACCCGCGCGATCGTAGGCGCACACCCTCGTATCGTGTGCAACCGCCGTCGAGATCCATCCCCAATACGCGGCCGCCTCACCAAGGCCTGATTCAAGGATGACCGTCGGCGTACCCGATCCAACGCATAGCAAGTGAAGCCGGTGTCCGCCAACGTCCACCAACTGGCCGGGCGCCTGATGCGTGCGGCGGTCGTGAAACTCCGCGACGGTTTGATAACCTCCGCCAAGCGCGCTGAGCGCGTAGGCGCCCAGCAGCGGGTACACACCCCAGCCGCGAGTGCGACTGTGTAGATCGCGGTGGGCGCGAATGGCGGCAACAGCGAGAAGCGCAAGCAGCAGCGGCGGCCAAACCCGCCCGAGCATGTCGATGGCCGCGCCGTTCGGAGCGAACACGATCAGGCCGGCGCCAGCTAACGCCATGAAGGCGGCGGGCACGGCCGCCCATCGCTGGGGCTGGTCGGTCCACAGAATCGAGAGTGTCGCGAGTAATGCCCAACTCGCGGCGAACGTGAGCAGGATCGTCCCTGTGATGACGTGTTCCTGTGCCCCTGCGACTGGGCCGACGACGAGCGCCAAAGCACAAACGAGCCCGGCGGCCAGGCATCCTACGACAATTCGAGCGATTGAGTATGTGGTCATGATGATCTCGGTGCTTTCTGTCCAGACGCGTTGTTGTCTAGTGGCTGACCGGTCGTCGACCAGTCAGCCCGAGTGTGCCGATGCAACGGCGCTAGCGTTGGAGGGCGTACGAGAGCTTGACGAAGAACTGACGGTCGACTTTCTGAAAGCGGTCCTGCGTGGATAGCATCCGATCGTCGCCATAGCCGACAAACATGACCGACTGCCAGTTCAACTTGTACGAGAGCAGCACCTGCCCGCTGACTGTCCCCGACTTGGCGAGGGTGCTGAACGCATACAGGCTGGGATCGCGATCGGTTGACACGTACTGCACGGTTCCGCGGACGAACATCCGCGAGGTGAACGTGTATGTGCCCCGCATCCTGGATACCCGGGCGATAAACAGCCGGCGACTTGCCCCCGCGGCGTCGTCGACATTCACCCAGCTCTGATCCTGGTTCAGCATCAGATTCAGGTGATTCGTCGGGTTGATCATCGCGCTGACGTTCAGCGTGGTGCCGGTGCCGGGTCGCCCGTTCGCGAAATCGATCTCCTGTCCGGCGGCGCCGCTCACCGCCACGAAGGCCAGCAGACGCGAGGGGCTGAATTGCGCCGAGTACCCGAACTGTCTGCGCCCGATCGATCGATTGCCGATCTGAATGTTGTCGTCGATATAGCGGAACAGCATCGAGCCGTTCCAGCGCGTGTTCATCGCGACGCCGGTCTGGACGTCGCGGCCGATCAACTCGCCGGCGCGATTGATCTGACGGTCGACGTTGACGAACGTGCGGAGCTTCGACGCGAAGCCGGTCGGCCTGAAGGTCCAACCGGTTCCGGCGGACGCTTCGCGGTACCCCACCTGCGGCACAAACCCCGCCTCGGCGCGGAAGCCGTCCCCGACATCCTTGTACGTCGCGGTTGCGTCCAGACGCGTCGTGGAGTGATTCCACTGCAACTGGCCAGCGTGCGAGGTCAGCGACTGACCGGTCCATTCCCGCGCCAGGTCCGGTCGATTCGGCGTGCGCGTGTCGCTGACGAGCCACTGCCCTGCGATCGCCTCCGTGGCGTTCGGCCGCCACTGGAAGTCCGGACCGAGCACGCGGTTGTACGACGCGGAATCACGACCCTCGCGGTCGGTCACGAGCGCACCGACGAACGATCGACCGATGTCGCGCTTGGCGCGTGCCACGAACACGGTCGAGGCAACGTCCTGAGATGCGAATGACGATCCTCTTGCGCCCGGGAGGAGGACACTTCCACCGCCATCATCCTCGGCAACAAGCGCGGTGTACCGGACGCCCGCTGCCTTTCCTGTAATCCGTCCGCCCCAGGTGGGTGCCGTGATCGTCCGTGTGTAGACCGCCTGAATAGGCGTCTGAAACAGATCGACGCCCTCCAGGAAGAACGAGCGCTTTTCGGGAACGAACAGGGCGAATCGTTCGTTCGCGGAGATCTGTGCGACGTCCGACTCGACTTGCGAGAAGTCCGGTTTGAACGTGGCGTCCACGACGGTGTCCGTATTGGGCGTGTATTTCACGTCGAGGCCCACGTGTTGCTGCATGGGATCGGCTACGAGCGGCGAGCCGATGCCGCCTGCGGGACGGGCCACCGAAGTGGAGCTGACGTATGGAGCGGCAACAAAATGACCGCCCGTTGGCAGGTTCTGTAAGCCCTCGAGCGAATTGGCGTGGCACACAAAGCAGTTGAACCCGCGCGGCATTCTCGTGGAAAGAAACTGGTAGTTGCGGTCGCGCGGATAATTCCGGTACAGCATGACCGCCCACGTCTGGGGATCACTGTTCTTGTAGCGAAGAGACGTGAATGGGATCCGCATTTCGAGAGTCCAGCCGTGTTCGTTGATGCTCGTCGCGGATTCCCAGAAGAAATCCGGCGACGTGTCTTCGCCAGACGCATCGTCAATGATCGAATCGGCCTGGATGTTTCGCGGCGTCACGATGAACAGTCTGGCGGTGTGACCGCTGTTGCCCGCGTCGACGAAGATTCCGCCAAAATCGTAGAACCCCACGCCGGAGTCGTCCCGATCTGAATACGGCGCCCGAATCGCGGAGGGATTCGGGTCGTCGAACTCGAACGCGGCGTACAGGAACCGATCGTCGTAAGCGATGCGCCCAACGTTGCGCAGCTTCGGAGGTGTGTTGTCGCCGGGATTGACTTCGTACCACGTGGTGACCGGTTTCACGGCCTGCCAGGCTTCGTCCGACAGGTTGCCGTCGATCTTGATCGACCCTGTCGTGCGGGTAATGCGAAGCGTCTCACCCGCCAGGCTCGATTGCGCCAGCAGCGCGTGGGATTGCGTCAGCACGAAGAACAGAGCGGCGACGGCGATACGGGTGATGGATTTCATCGGCATGTCCTCTGTGTCGGTGGCCGTGGACAAGGCCCACGGGTGAGGCCACCGATCCCTCGGAAGCCGTCACTGGTCGGGTAACGCGAAAACGGGGCGCAAACCCCTTAAGCCGGCGTAAACCGCTGAGAATTCAGCCGTTTCCAGGCTGGCCGAAATGGCCCTACACTGCTGGCATTCCATGGCTTCGCTGCATGAGCGCGCGGGCGAGGCGTTTCTCGCGGTCAGGAAACCGTGCTGCGTTGGGATGTGGCTTGCATTCGCGATGGCTCTCCCGCTCGATTTGCGGGCGCAGACCACGACGGCAACGGCGCGGGGGAAGGCCGCCGACGAGCACGGAGCGGCTTTACCTGGCGTGACCGTGACAGCGCGCCAGGTCGACACCAACACGAGCCTCAGCGTCACATCGAGCGACGTCGGTCAGTACTTCCTACCGAATCTGCCGCCCGGTCGCTACGAAGTGTCGGCGGAGCTGAAGGGGTTCCGAATCGAGCGCCGGACGGATCTCGTGCTGCAGCTCGGGCAGGAGCTCACGATTGATTTCACGCTGAAGGTTGAAGGCCTGCAGGAGGTTGTAGTGGTCGGCGCGAACGCGCCGATCCTCGAAACCACGAAAAACACGGTCGGCACGATCATTACGAAAGACGAGATTGACGATCTTCCGACGTGGAGCGTGACTTCAGCTCGCTCGCCAGGCTCGCGCCAGGCATCACGCCGGGCGTCGGAGGAAACGGCGACAGCCTGTCCATGAACGGCCAGCGCGGTTTTTCGAATGGGTTCTTCATCGACGGCGCGACGGCGGAGTGGCAGTACTACGGGAAGCAGTCGTCAACGATGGTGCAGGACTGGATCCAAGAATTCCAAGTCATGACCAACTCGTTCTCGGCGGAGTTCGGGACGGCGTCGGGCGGTATCCTGAACGTCATCACTCGCAGCGGCTCGAACCGATATCAAGCGCGAGCGGACGGATTCTTCCGTGACGCGAAGTTGGACAGCGCGCCCTTCGCAGGATCGTTCACAAATGGTCGGCCGAACTACCTCGACGAAGCCGCGCCTTTTAGCCAGCAGCGCCTTGGCGGGTTCGTCGGAGGGCCAATCGTCCGGGACCGGTTGTTTTTCTTCGCTGGCGCTGAAAGACTGAAGAAGAACTCGTCGACAATCCTAGGCATTTCGGACTACTGGCGTGCACCAGGACTCGAGACCGTACTGCCCTCCGGCACGGAGGATCACCCCTATTTGGTCAAGGGAGATCTGAACGTCAACAACAAGAATCGCCTCTCCGTCCGGTACGACCGGAGCGTGCGAAAGGATTTGAACCTGTCGCAGTCTGGCTCGGCTATCGACACCAAAGAAGACCGCTATGCCTTTGGCGGTCCCATCCGGACGCGCTTTATCGGGAACGTGGGGCCGGCCCTCGCGAAAACCCGTCTCTGGAACAGCTACTACTACGTGCAGGATACCTGGCAGTTGACCAACGACGTGACGCTGAATCTCGGGCTGCGCTATGACGTCGATCGCTCCGTCACGGTGGGCAATGATCTCGTGGACGCCAAGAATGCGCGAATCGTCCAACGCTATGGCGGCGCGCCGCTGCTACAGAAAACAGGGGTCGATGACAACAACTTCGCGCCACGGGTCGGTGTCGTCTGGACGCGCGGACGCACGACGATTCGCGGGAGCGGCGGCATCTTCTACGATCAGAACCATAACAATTTCAACGCCATCTACATCGTCAACACGCTCCTGTCGGACGGATTCACGCAGTTCGACGCGAACAACCCGCTCCAAAACCCGTTTTACACTCCGGCAGACCCGGCCGGCAGTGCGGCGGCGCTGCGCGCGTTTCTCGCAAGAAACTATCCGTTCTTTCCCGATGTGTCGCTCGCCCCAGCTGTTCCCGAGGTGGTGGACCGCCTGGATCCAAACCTCAAGGTGTCGTTCACGGCACAGTACAGCGGCGGGCTGCGGCACAATTTCGGCCGCGGGCTGACACTCGAAGCCGACTACGTCCACGCCGACGGCAAGGACATGCCCGTCTTTGTCGATGACAACGTCAAGTTCGAGAACGGAGTCTACGCGCCCAAGGATCCGCGGTTCGCCCGCATCCTCACCCTGAAGAACGTCGGGACCTCGCGCTACGACGCATGGCTCACGCAGGCGCAGTACCGATGGAAGAGCGGGCACGCTGGAGCGTCCTACACGCTCTCCAAAGCGACATCGAACAACGACGGGGGCATCTTCGGGGGCACCGCGACCAATCCTTTCGACTTGACGGAAGACCAAGGCCCGGACAGCGCCGATCGCCGTCACAATGTTGTGTTGAACAGCTCGTACATCTTCCCCTTGGACGTTCAGGTCGCTGGGATCGCCATCTACCGCAGCGCTGCGGCCTACAGCGTGTCAACGCGGTTTCAGCTGGACTCCGACCCGTTCCGGGACAGGCCGGAACCGCGCAACTCGCGGCGGGGCGACAGCGAGAGCACGGTGGATGTGCGCGTGAGCAAGATCGTCCGGATCGGCGCGCTCCGCATGACAGGATTCTGGGAGATGTTCAACGCGTTGAATACCGATAACTTCATCAACTACGCCGGCAGTCTACAGTCGGCCAGCTTCGCACACCCGCTGGCCGCCCTCGACAAGCGCCGGCAGCAGCTTGGGTTCCGGGTCGACTTCTAACGCGCATCCACTGCTTAGACCCTATGTCTTCCCTTCACGAGCGCGCGGGCGAGGTTCTTCTCGCGGCGCTGTCGCGGCCGGTTGCCGAACGCGATGCGTTCCTGGTTTCCGCGTGCCGAGGTGACCAGGAACTGCTCCGGGAGGTGGGATCGCTCCTCATGTTTCACGAGGGTGAGGGCGCGGCCGAGATCGAGCCCTTTGCGGACAGGGCGGACTTTTCAGCGGGTGACGTCTTCGCCGGCCGCTATCGGATGATTACGCGCATCGGCCGCGGCGGCATGGGTGACGTGTGGCGAGCTGACGACCTGATTCTCGATGCACCGGTCGCGCTCAAGTTGATGCACTCGGCAAGTCCGTCAGATCGCAGTCGCATCCTTCAGGAAGTGCGCCTCGCGCGAACAATCACACACCCGTCGGTGTGCCGGGTCTTCGATGTCGGCGAAGCCGGCGAGACGATCTTCTTCTCAATGGAATTCGTGCAGGGAGAGGATCTCGCGGCCCTTCTCAAGCGCACCGGCCGTCTGACGTCTGAACGCGTGCTCGAAATCGCCCACCAGTTGTGTGGCGGGCTCGCTGCGGCTCACGCCGAGGGCGTTCTGCATCGCGACCTGAAACCCGCCAACGTGCTCATCGATCAGGATGGACGAGTCCGAATCACCGACTTCGGGATCGCAGTCACGACCAGCGATGCCGGACCGCAACTCATGATCGGCACGCTCGGATACATGGCGCCCGAGCAGCTCACAGCGGACGCTCGCGTCACGGAACGCACGGATGTGTACGCAC
>QHWJ01000025.1 GCA_003222535.1 Acidobacteriota bacterium
TGGCTGCCCGGGGATTCTCTCTGGCAACGCGGCACGAGGGGCACCAGCAGTTCCACTGAGGGAAACCGCCGCCCGCAGCTGTACCGAGGAGAGCAACCCTCACGTACGAGAAAGGAGGCGGAGCCTTGGCAGCGCCGCCTCCCTTCGGGCCTCTAGCGAGTCGCCGAGTACGCGGTGATCTCCATCGTCACGGCCACGACTTCGAATTCAGGCTTCGTCCAGGTCATCGGCGCACACCTCAAATCCAATGTATCGACCCGCCCACCGATACGTGTTTCCTGCCGGCACGGAGTTGGGCGGACCCCGAGAGTGGAATTATAGGAATGCGCGGCCCAGACCGCAATAGCACAATAGAGATTCTCTGTCCGACCGTAAGGATGCCGTAAGGACGATGGAAAACTTGCTTCATTTCGTGCGCCGACAGCGTCACGAGCAAGACAGCGGTAAGCCCGCAAGGCCCGCATCCTTCGACGGGGCTCAGGATGAGCGCTCATGGTGAGCCTCTCGAACCATGCACACTTTGCGTTCGAATCGTCGTGGCCGCGCCCACGAACGCTAAACTCAGAACCCGCAGGACTCGAAGAGAAAGGCCTTCTCAGTGCCGCTCCGGCTGCATCTCGCCCCGATACGGAATCACCTGGCCCACGACGATTTCCGTATCGAACGCCATGGTCTGATATCCGGCAGCGCGCACCTCGACGTGATGCCGCCCGGGCGTCAGCGCCAGCGGCTGGAAGGTGGGCGAGTACTCGGCGACCGTCCCGACGTACATACCGTCGACGTACACGCCCGCGGTGTTCGGCGTGATGTCGAAGCTCACGCCGCCAAACGCGGTCTGGCCCGGCTGCACGTCGACTGATCCCGGCGGCGGATAGGTAGACGGCGGATAGCCGTACGGCGAATCAGGATAGCCATAGGCGGGATAAGCGGAGGGATACGGATAGCCGTACGGATACGGGGAGGCGTACGGGTAGCTGTAGTAATAAGGATACGCGACGGGGAATCCGGCCCACAGCCCGAGGCCGAGACTGAACCGCGGCCGGAACACGAAGAACGGCCGGGCGAACCGAAACGGCGCCACGTTGACGCGTGGACCGATTACGCGCGGGCGGATCACTCTTGGCGCGATCACCCGCGGGACCGCGAGGCGGCGATTCCCGGCGACCCCGCGGGACGCAAATGCTGTCCGCGGCGCGACGCCGAACGCGCGAGGAGCAACGACGCGCGGTGCGGCGAAGCGAGGCGCGGCGATCGCCCGAGATGCGACGAAGCGAGGCGCGGCGATCGTCCGGGGTGCGACGAAGCGAGGCGCGGCAATCGTCCGGGGTGCGAACACCACTCGAGGCGCACGCATCGCCGGCGCGCTCGCGCGAGGAACCGCGCGGCCCACGACCGCGCCGCCCATGCGTCCGCCGGCCCGCTGCGCCTGAGCCGGGGCAGGGGCGAACGCGAGTGCGCCCAAGACCGCTGACGCGACGAGAATTCTGGACGGATCCATAACGGCTCCGTAAGCTCGAGGTGGGTTAACTGTACGCATTATAACCGTAGATCTTTGGGCGGCGAAACCTGCGATGAACGGTCACCGGATACTCACCGACAAGTTATGGGTCGACGCCTGCGATGTACGACCGGATCGCCGGCACATTGATGAGGAACGGTGAATCTGCGAGTCCCAGACCGGTTGCTCGATCCCAGTCGCATCCCGAAAGGAATCTCGCGAAGAATGTCATTTTCTCCGTGCCAACTGTGCCCATTCCTGAATCGACTGCCATGCGTGCCGCACGGCTGCACACTCTGACCCTGACAGCACCTTCAATTGGTACTCGGCGCTATTCCGCATTTCGGTAATAGTCGTCATCAGAGCGGCGATTTCTCGCGGTATCGGACCCCCATCGTGCGAGAGGCGGTTGATTCGCTTCCGAATGCCTTCACCCTGAGCACGGCTGGCGGTATCGAAAGAGTCCAGCAGAGCGGTGAGTCTCCGTCGCAGGTCGGCAAGGTCATCGACGGACAACGACTTGACCGGAGGCGGCTGTCGTTGCAGTTCGGACACAAGTGGTTTGCGGAGCTGCGGAGCCTGACTGGCGCTCGGAACACCTACACCAGCGCTGAAGGGGCAACGGGCATTCCGCTCCCGATGTTCAAAGTGAGCCGCCATACCATTGTTTGCCAGACGATGCGCTCGCACTGGCATGTGGCACTCGACGCATCGTCCATTCCGTTCGTTTCTTTCAAGGGCTTCGCCGATAGAAATCGTCTTCCAGCCCGTTCCGCTCTGCACGTCGCAGTTGGTCATCTTCGGTGAGTGCGCCATTAGTTTGCTTTCCAGATCGACGCGAGAATCAATCGAACCACCCACAACTGGCGCCGAAGTACATGCCGAAGCCGCCGACGCTGAGAGAGGTCGCGAGCTACCAAGCCTGTGCGGCTGACCGACAACTTCGACCAGCATAGCTCCATGCTGGGCAGATGCCAGGTGGGCCGCCCAGTAAAGACCAGCGTTTAACATGCGGCCTGGGCTGGCCCATGTTAAACGTAGCGTTTATCATGGTGACGTCGCTCAGCCATGGTAAACGCAGGACGTCACACCGGTAGCCAGACGGCACAGGGGACGCGAGCGGGCCAGTATCTGCCTCAGCCGGAAGGCTATCGCGCGTTCATCCCGGCACCCCTGCCGCCGACCCCGCCGGTGCAGATCACCGGTGACTTGCAGCGTCTCCTCTCCGAAGCAGACCGCGCGCTCGGCCGCCTGGATGGTTCCGTGCAGACACTGCCGAACCCCGACCTGTTCGTCTACATGTACGTTCGCAAGGAGGCGGTGCTCTCGAGTCAGATCGAGGGCACGCAGAGTTCTCTCCAGGACCTCCTCGCGGCCGAGGCCCACATCCTCGGCGAAGGCCGCCCGCGCGACGTGGATGAAGTGGTCAACTACGTGGGCGCAATGAAGCACGGTCTGGCCCGACTAGCCGACCTCCCAGTGTCCGTCCGCCTCATTCGCGAGATTCACGCCGAGCTGCTCAAGGGCGTGCGCGGTTCGCGGCTCACGCCTGGCGAACTGCGCCGCAGCCAGAACTGGATCGGTCCGAGTGGTTGCACGCTCGCGGAAGCGACGTTCGTTCCTCCGCCTCCCGCGGAAGTGCCGACGACACTCGGCGCGCTCGAGACGTTTCTTCATCAGTAGGACGACCTGCCGTTACTCGCGAAGGTTGGCTTGGCGCACGCGCAGTTCGAGACCATCCATCCGTTTCTCGATGGCAACGGCCGTGTCGGGCGGCTCCTCATCACCTTCCTGCTCTGCGAGCGTGGCGCGCTGCGGAAGCCCGTTCTCTACCTGTCGCACTACTTCAAGCGTCATCGTCAGGAGTACTACGAGCGGCTCCAGGCCGCACGGGACGCCGGCGACTTCGAGGGCTGGCTCGCGTTCTTCCTGCGTGGTGTTTCCGACGTCAGCGTCGAAGCCGCCGACACCGCGCGCCGGATCCTCGAGCTGCGGGAGCAGCATCGCAAAGGCATCACCGAATACCTTGGCCGGGCGGCCGGCAATGGACACCGCGTGCTGGAGCAGCTCTACGAGCAACCCATCATGAGCGTGAAGGATGTGCGCGCGTTGATCGGAACCACGTTCGCTGGTGCCAACCAGATTGTGCAGCGGCTCGTACACCTGAAAATACTCGTCGAGATCACGGGGCACGCCCGTCACCGTCGATTCCGGTACGACGCGTACATCCGGCTGTTCGACGAGGAGGCGGGGGCATGATCGACGGACTCAGGCCGTACGCTGACTATCGGAACTCCGGAGACCGATGGCTGCAGCAAGGGCCGGATGGGCGGACCAGATTGGCGCAGAGGCCACCGTCTGCCACTGCCCGCCGGGGACGAGCAAGTGGAACAAGATCGAACATTGTTCTCGAGACGGCATCTTCCAATGAGACCAAAGTAGATGACCCAAATTCACCGCATTACCGTCAGTCCGAACGTCTGTGGCGGCCGACCGACCGTCCGTGGCACGCGCATTCGTGTGAAGGACGTGTTGGATCTCCTGGCGGCCGGCGCGGATCGAGCTGAGATTCTCGCCGATTACCCATATCTCGAGGCTGACGACATTACCGCCGTGCTCGAGTTCGCCGCGAGGCAGTGCGACCACCCCATTCTCCGGAGTGCGTAGTGCGACTGTTAGTCGTTGCCGAGCTGCCTCCGGCGCTGGCGCGCCGGCTGACGGCACAGCGACACGACGCCCTGCATGTGTTCGACGTCGCGTTGAGCGGCTCGGCCCATGCCGTCGTTTGGGAGTACGAATTGTCCGCTCGGCTGAAGCCTTCGCGCTCCACGTGGCTCCAGTGATGCCATTCAGTGTTCCGGTCATCGTGACGAAGGACAAAGACTTTACAAAACGCGGCGTGATCGACGTCCTTCGGAAAGGATCAAGAACGGGCCGCAGCGCGTCGAGCTGTTCTTCACGGATCCGTCGTTCAATGCGGGAGTCTCGGGCGCAATTGCCCGTAGGTCCACGTGCCCACGAGCGCGCTCAGGATCGCGACGAGCATCACAGGTGTGCCGGCGCCGACCAGCGCGACGAGCGGACCCGGGCACGCTCCGGTCAACGCCCAGCCGAGACCGAACATCGTGCCGCCTGCCAGATACTGCACGCCGGTGCCGAGCCTCTTTGGCGCGAGACCCAGTGGTGTGCCATCCGGGCCCCGAAGGCCGAGCCGTTTGATCGTCAGGAGGGAAATCGCGGCGGTGAGGACCGCCGTGCCGATGATGCCGTACATGTGGAAGGCATCGAATCGGAACATCTCCTGTATGCGGAACCACGACACAACTTCCGCTTCCACGATGACGACGCCGAACGCGCTGCCGAGCAGAAAGTAAGGGAGGAGCATCACGTGGTCACCTCAGCAGGAGCATCGGAAGTATCAGATATGTTCCGGCCAGACCGCCCGCGAAAAAGCCGCACACCGCCAGGAGGGATGCCGGTTGCAGATCCGCCAGACCGGCAATCGCGTGGCCCGATGTGCAACCGCCCGCGTACGCCGTCCCAAACCCGACGAGGAACCCGCCGATGACCATCGAGGCGAAGCCTTTGAGCGTGAGGAGCGAGGCCCACGCGAACACTTCGCGCGGCGCCAGGCCGCTCAGGTCGTGCAACCCGAGCTGCTGCAGCGTCGTGACCGTATGCGATGACAGTGTCACGACCAGTGGTGGCGCGAAGTGCGACGCGGTCGCTGCTCCGGCGAAGATGCCAGACAGAAACGTGAGGTTCCACGAACCAAGCCGTTTCCAATCGTGGCTGAAGAACTCGATACGGCACGGTGACGGCGCCAGCGCGGCGCACAGATGTCTGAAGTTGCTGGAGATCCCGAACGGCTTGTTCCCCAGCAGGAGCAGCGCCGGCACCATGAGCCCGATGAGCGGTCCGGCGACGTACCAGGGAAGCGGGTGCGTGAACAGGTGCGACATATGGTCCTTATCGGCCCGGAAGCGTATTGGCATGGCGAAGTCGGCGTCGCGCACGCCCCTCGAGGAGCATAATGGCCAGGTGTCCAGTCGGCGGGATTTTCTGAAGCAGGCCGGTTCGATGGGCCTGGGCCTGGGTGGTCCGGCTCTCGCGTCATGCCTCCAGGGCCGGGCGGAGGCAGCCGACCTGGCCGGAAGCCAGGCGGTGACGACGGGGAAAGCCCAGCACATCACCATTCTGCACACTTCCGACATTCACGCGCAGCTCGAGATCCACGACGAGTTCTTCTACGAGGAGGGAAGGCCGGCCTTCAGACGCCGAGGCGGGATTGCCACGTTGTGCACGATGATCGACGCGCTGCGACGGCAGAATCCGCAGCACACCCTGGTGGTGGATGGCGGCGACTGCTTCCAGGGCAGTGCCGTCGCGGCCCTGTCGAAGGGTCAGGCCATTCCGCCTCTCCTCAACCGCGTCCGATACGATCTCGTCCTGCCCGGCAACTGGGAGGTGGTCTACGGCAAGGAGATGCTGATCAAGGACATGGGCATGTATACCGCGGCCAAGGTCTGCGCGAACATGTTCCATGCGGGCGCCACGGACGCGCCTCCAATCTTCCCGCCCTACCAGATCTTCGATGTCGGAGGGACGCGGGTTGGTTTTGTGGGGTACAACGATCCGCTCACGCCGATCCGGCAATCTCCGGCCTACTCACGCGGCATCACGTTCACCCGTCCCGAGGTGGATCTCGCCAGGTACGTGAAAGTCCTGCGCCAGGAGAAGGGCTGCCAGGTGGTCTTCGTGATCTCGCACATGGGGCTCGCGCAGCAGCTCAACCTGTCCAACCAGCCTTGTTCGGACGGCGTGGATTACATCCTCGGTGCGGACACGCACGAGCGCATCCGTGAACCGCTGCAGGGGAAGTTCTGCAAGGTCACCGAGCCCGGCGCCTTCGCGTCCTTCGTCGGCAAGCTCGATCTGGTCGTCGAGAACGGCACGATCAAGGAGGGGACCTACGCGCTCCTCGACGTCGACCCGGAGCGATATGCCGAAGACGAGCAGATGAAGACGCTCGTGGCCGCGGCGCGCGAGCCTTACCGTGAAGAAATCACCAGGGTCATCGGCAGGACCCGCACGCCGCTCTTGCGCTACTACGTGATCGAGACGCCGATGGACAACCTCATCACCGACGCCTTGATGTGGAAGTTCAACACGGACTTCGTGGTCTCCAACGGCTTCCGCTTCTGTCCGCCGCTCGTGCCGCCCGCCGGCGGCGAGGCGGACATCACGAATGAATATCTATGGAGCATGCTGCCGGTCGAGTCGGCGATAAAGGATGGTGTGGTGTCCGGGCAGCAGATCGTCGACTGGTTGGAAGGGGAGTTGGAGAACGCGTTCGCGAAGGACGCGACCAGGCGCTTCGGGGGATGGTTCGTCCGCTACAAGGGCCTGTTCGTGAAGTTCACGATCGGCAACCCGATGGGCCAGCGTGTGCGGGAGGTGACGGTCCACGGCCAGCCGCTGGTTGTCGACAAGCGGTACACCGTGCTGGGGTGCGAACGCGAGGGCGACCCGGACAACACGGTCTGTCGCATTGTCGGCGTGGCTGATCCCCGCCGTCACGACATCACCGTGCACCAGGTCGTCACCGAATATCTCGCCGGACACTCCCCCGTCGCTCCTTCGATCGAAGGCCGCGCCGTTGCCACCGATGCGCCCGCGGACCTGCTCTCGCAGGTGGAGGGAACGAGCTACAGGTTCAGGTGATCGGCAACAGCGGCAGCACGCGGACGCTGCGGTTGAAGGTTGAAGCCGCGGCACGCGAGCTCTACGAAGTGACGAGCCCCGGGGTAGTTACTGCTTGATGACGATGAACCACGCGGCGACGATCGGACCCAGCGGACCGCGGCCACGTCCGCCCGGTCCCGCCGCCGGCGGCGGCGCGCCGGCGGGTGGCGCCGGAGCCGGACCGCGCTCGGGCTGGAAGAGGTACGCGTTGTGCGTCACCGGATCCACGGCGATCGTCTTCGCGCCGGCGAACGTGGCGACTGTCGCCACCACCGTGTACTTGTCAGGTGAATCCTGGTGGACGACGGTGACGTTGCCCTCGCCCCCGTTCGGAATGTAAATCAGCTTCTTCGACGGATCCCATCCGAGGGCGTCAACGCGCGTGCCGTTCGTGATGGACGCCACGACTTTGCCCGTGCTCGCATCAACGACGACGGAGGTCTTGTTGCAACCGGAGAAAATGCGGTTCGACGCCTTGTCATACGCGATGCCGGTCGGCCCTTCGCAGGGCGCGAGCGGCCAGGACGCGGTCGCCTTCCACGTCTTGACGTCGATCACCTGGATCGTATGCTTGCTTTCGTTGTTGACGAAGATGTGTCCCTGGCCATCGGCCGCGGCGCCTTCGGGCGACGTGTCCTCGAGCTCGACGGTGGCGACGATGTCGCCGGTCTTCGGATCGATCGCGGTCAGAGTGCCGATTGGCCGGCTGTGATTCGTGAGGATGATCTTGTCGTCGGGCTCGTCGTACATGATGCCGTCGAGACCCGGGCCGACCTTGATCTGCCTGAGCACGGCCAGCGTCTTGAGATCGAACATCGTGACGGTCTGGTCGCCGCCGTTGGTCGTGAAGCCGTGACCGGCCCTGGTGGCGAAGCCGGCGCCGTGCACGCCCGGCGTGTTCGGGATGTCGCCGAGCACTTTGCCCGTCGCGCCGTCGATCACCATCATGTGGGTGGCACGCGACACGAACACGCGGCCCGTCGCGGCTTCGACGGCGACGTAATCCGTGCCGCCTTCGCCTTTGATATCGAACTTCTCAACCTTGAACGTCTGCGCCCGCCCGACGCCGGGCGCGGCAAAGCCGGCTGCGGAAAGGACTGCAAGGGCGGTGAGTAAGCGTCCAGTCATAGAGGGCCTCGTTCGTTGTTGCGAAACGCGTGCGCCAAGCCTGCGCAAGCCCCGCATCGGCGGCGCCGATTGTAGCACTCGGAAGATGACAGGGAGATTAAGAGAGCCTAACGCACCTTCGGAGGCGCGCCAACGCAGCCATCCCCGGGGTTCGGATTCAGCATGTTCAGAACGGTGCGCATCAGGGCGGTGAGCGATCGGTCTGCGGAGCTCTGGCTCCAGGACACAGTGTGACGCCTGCCCCCATTCCGTACTTCAAGTTCATAGTTGTCGGCCGGTTCGCCGCCGCCAGCGTCGGTCACTGCCGGCAGCTCCAAGATTCGTGCGGCAACGATTGCCTTGAACACGGTGGTGCGCTGTTCCTTCGAAAGTACGAACGGCGCGGGGCCGGCACCTCCAGCACTGTAGGTGCCCTTGAACATGTCGAGGTACTCGTAATGACACCCCTTGTGATCGAACCGCACGGCGAAGTCGCTTGCTGGTTCCTCCATCCGGCCGCCCGGCAGGACTGCCTGCATTGAATCCGGCATTTCTCCTCTCCGCGGCTCAGGGATGATTCCTCGCTTTCCAGCTGGCCCATTTACGAACCACTCGACCTGACCCGCGTCATTCAGTTCGAGCACCACCGCGTTTCGAATGCCGGGCGGCAGCTCAGGCGAGGGATACGGGCCGC
>QHWJ01000445.1 GCA_003222535.1 Acidobacteriota bacterium
AAATCAACCTCGTTCCGCTGCCGGCCGCGAAGGCCGTGCTGACGATCGAGTTCGAGGATCTGCTCGACGCGCTGGCGGCGACGCCGCTCGTGCTGCGGCACGGTCCGTCGGCCGTCGAGGTGATGGACCGTTTCATCCTCGACCACGCGAAAGAAAGCGCCGTGCTGGACGGGCTGCGGCGCAGCATCCTGCAGACCGACCCGGGCGCTCTGTTGTGCGTCGAGCTCTACGGCGACCGCGCCGACGATCTCCCGCCGAGGCTCCACGCGCTCGAATGCGATCTCGCCGCATCCGGCTTCCTGTCGATGGCCATGAAGGGCGACGACAAGTCGCTGTCGTTCGTGGAGGACACCGCTGTCGCGCCCGAGAAGTTGCGCGACTACATCGACCGCTTCCTGCAAATCGTTCGCCGCCACGGGACCGTCGCCGGCGTCTACGCTCACGCCTCGGTCGGCTGCCTGCACGTGCGGCCGGTCGTGAACCTCAAGACCGCGGAAGGCCTGCGGAAGTTCGAAGCGATCGCGAACGACATCGCGGATCTCGTGCTCGAGTTCGGCGGCGCCCTCTCGGGCGAGCACGGCGACGGCCTCGTGCGCGGCGCATTCACCGAGAAAATGTTCGGCCCGGTGCTCTACGACGCGTTCCGCACGGTGAAGCGGACGTTCGATCCGCAGGGCGTCTTCAACCCCGGCAAGATTGTCGACACACAGCCCCTCACGGCGAATCTTCGGTACGGCGCAGGCTACCAGACCCCGGACCCACCGACCTACTTCGACTATGCCGGGTACGGGGGCATGGTCCGCGCGGTCGAAATGTGCAGCGGCCTCGGCGTGTGCCGCAAGACGCTCGACGGAACGATGTGCCCGTCCTACATGGCGACGCGCGAGGAAAAACATTCGACGCGGGGCCGCGCCAACATTCTGCGGCTGGCGATGGCCGGCCGGCTCGGCGAGTCCCGTCTCGGCGATCACGAAGTCCACGGCGTGCTCGATCTCTGCCTCGAGTGCCGGGCATGCAAAGCCGAGTGTCCCGTGGGCGTCGACGTCGCGCGGTTCAAGAGCGAGTTCCTCGCCGGCTACTGGCGCCGCCACGGCACGCCTCTCCGCACACGAGCCATCGGGCATATTCACACGCTGTCGAAATGGGGCAGCGCGCTCGCGCCGATGTCGAATCTCGCGGCACAGAGCGGCGTCGGCCGGTGGCTCAACGAGCAACTCCTCGGCATCGACCGCCGGCGCACGCCGCCCTTCTTCGTACGCGACACCTTCGCACGGCGCTTCGCCCGGCTGGCGCCCGGCCCCCAGTCCCCCCGCCTCCGCTCGTCGCAAGTGCATCGAGCTACGGCGGGCCCGTCCGAAGCGCCTCAGGCGCGAAGACGGGCAGTCCCCAGTCCCCAGTCCCCAGTCCCCTCTGTTGTGCTGTTCAACGATACGTTCACGAATTTCAATCATCCTGAGATTGGCATCGCCGCCGCGGAGGTGCTCGAAGCGGCAGGAGTCGGCGCCCGGTTGGTGCCTCATGGGTGCTGTGGCCGGCCGATGATCTCGCAGGGGCTCCTGGATGAGGCGCGGGGCCTCGCCCGCCGGAATGCGGACGCGCTATACGACGCGGCCACGCGGGGCGACCGCATCGTCTTTCTCGAGCCGAGCTGCCTGTCGGCCGTGCGGGAAGACGCGCCGGCGCTGTTACGAGGTGAGGAGGCGCGCAGGGGCCGCAGCGTCGCGGACGCCTGCGTGCTGTTCGAGGACTACGTCGAGCAGGAGTGGCAGGGCGGCCGCCTTCGGCTCGACCTGAAACCGGGCCCCGCGACCATGTTGCTCCACGGCCACTGCCATCAGAAGGCGATGGGCCTGCTGGCGCCGACCCGCGCGCTCCTGTCCCGCATCCCGTCGTGCACGGTCATCGATCTCGATGCGGGATGCTGCGGCATGGCCGGATCATTCGGATATGCGCGCGAACACTACGACGTGTCTCGACAGATCGGCGAGCGTCGATTGCTGCCCGCGGCACGCGCGATGACGGCCAGCGCGGTGCTCGTCGCACCCGGCACGTCGTGCCGGGAGCAGGTCGCGCATTTCACCGGCATCCGCGCCATGCACCCCGCGCAGCTGCTGCGATCGTTGATCGGGTGAACCTGAATGAGTCGCCCGACATATGCGGGGTGGAAATTTGGAATTTGGAATTTGGAATTGTGAAGTTGGAATGCGGGCACGAATTCCAAATTCCTACTTCCTAATTCCTAATTCCGAATTGCTTCCTCGGATCGAGTTGCGTCCGGCTCGGAGACAAAGAGACCGGTATCGGCCAGTTGTCGATATTCATGAGGTAGTCTAGCAGTCCGTGGTGCAAGTCCATCGTTGCAGCGAGAGCCGCGATGCGCCCGGCTGGCAAGGCGCGACGACCGAGCATACCGGTAGTATGTGAGGGAAGAGCAACGCCGCCAGGGCCGGGGTCCCCAACGCGGCAGCCGCGTTGGGGTGGAGGAGGGATG
>QHWJ01000026.1 GCA_003222535.1 Acidobacteriota bacterium
TGCTGCACCTCGCAGAAGCGTTCGTCCTCGGCGGTGGTGTGGTGGACCGCTCGCCCTCTGTTGGTCGACGTCCTCAGGTTGACTCATGAACACGCGTAGACAATTCCTGATCACGGCCCCGCTGGGCGTGCTCGGCGCGGCAGTCGCATGCCGCGGCGAGCAGCAGGGCGCCACCGTTTCCGCGCCGCCGCCTGGCGCGCCGCCGACCTTCGGCACCGCGCCGGTGTCAGGCCCCGCGGTATCGCGTCTCACGTTCGCCGAAGCGGAAAAACTCGCGCAGGTGACGATGAGCGCCGCCGAGCGCGAGATGGCGGCGGCGAGCTGGCGACAGTCGATGGCGCCGCTTCTCGAGCGCCGCGTGGGGCCGCGGAAGATCGCGCTGGAGCCGCACATCGCTCCAGCGACGCGCTGGAACCCGGTGCTCGCGGGCGAAAGCTCAGGCCCGACGCGCGACACGTTCGTGCGCAGCAAGAACGAGGCGATCCCGTTGCCCACGAGCGACGCCGACATCGCAATTTCGCCCGTGACGCAGCTGTCGCGCTGGATCGAGCAGAAGACGCTCACCTCCGAGCGTCTGACGACCATTTATCTGACCCGGATCGAGCGGTTCGATCCGATGCTCCGTTGCATCATCACGCTCACGAAGGACGTTGCGCTCGCGCAAGCGAAGAAAGCCGACGCGGAGATTGCCGCGGGGAGATACCGCGGGCCGCTGCATGGCATCCCGTTCGGCGTGAAGGATCTGCTCGACACGGCGGGCATCGCGACCACATACGGCGCGGAACCGTTCAGGAATCGCGTGCCGGCCGCCGACTCCGCCGTGGTGCAGCGTCTGAACGAAGCCGGCGCGGTGCTCATCGCCAAGTTGAGCCTGGGCGCCCTCGCGCTCAACGACATCTGGTTCGGCGGACAGACGATGAACCCGTGGCTGCTCGAAGAAGGCGCGTCGGGATCGAGCGCGGGGCCGGGCGCTGCGACGGCGGCGGGGCTGGTCGGTTTCTCGATTGGCAGTGAAACCGGCGGGAGCATCGTCTCCCCGTCGATGCGCTGCGGCATCACGGGATTGCGCCCCACATTCGGACGCGTGCCGCGCACGGGCGCCATGACGCTCTGCTGGTCGCTCGACAAGCTCGGCCCGATGACGCGCACTGTCGAAGACGCGATGCTCGTGCTGCACGCGATCACCGGGCCCGACGCGGGCGATGTGTCGAGCGTGCCGAGTCACCTGGAGTTCGACGCCACGGCATCCGCGAATGGACTGCGCGTCGGTTACTTTCCCGCGTGGATGAAGGAAAACCCGGCGACCGATGTCGACCGCGCCGCACTCGAGACCGTCAAGAAGCTGGGCATGGTGGCAACCGAAGTGAGTCTTCCCGACTGGCCGTATGGCTCGCTGCAGCATGTGCTCTTCAGTGAAGCCGCGGCGGCATTCGAAGAGCTCACGCTCGGCGGCGGCCTGAGCACGATGAAGGTGCAGGTGCCCGATGCCTGGCCAAATCTGTTTCGCCAGGCGCGGTTTCTTTCAGCGGTGGATCTCGTACAGGCCGATCGATTTCGGCGCCGGGTGGCCACCGAGATGGCGCATGTGTTCTCGCAGGTCGATGTGCTCCTCGTGCCGTCGCTGCGCGACGAGATGCTCACGCTGTCGAACTTCACCGGGCATCCGTCGCTGACCCTCCGCGCAGGCTTCGTCAACGTCTCCGAGGCGCGCAGCGACTGGGCGCCCGACCCGAAGAACCCGTTGCCGAAATTCTCGCCGCCACGGCGCGTGCCGCACGGCGTGACGCTCGTCGGCCGATTGTTCGACGAAGGCACCGTCGCGCGCGCGGGGCTCGCACTGGAGCGGGCGATCGGAGTGGTGGGTGAGCGACCGCCGGGGTTCTAGTCGATCTTCTGCCGGACCCGTCCGGGTGAGCTGAACTGAAAGAAGGGCGAGCCCTCATGGATCGGCAGTTCGTCGAGCGACGCGATGTTTCCCCCTCGTGGGGAGTCGTGTGCCCCTTGACAGCGTCGTTCGGGAGTTCTGGGACGGTCAAACACCGGAAGCGATTCGGTCGGACTCTCCGACGTTGAGCCTGGAGCAGGTCTACGGGGCGATCACCTTCTACTTGGGCCCACAAGGATGAAGTGGACGACGACATGGCGGCCCGCGAGCGCGTGGAGGATGAGGGGCACCCGGCGCCCGCGCACTTGAAAGAGAAGTGGAGCGCCCGCGGCGTCAATCGCAGACGCCGCCCATTTGCACGGAACAAAATACTCTCCTAAGCATATGACGGCGTTCACATTAAGTCGCATTTGACAACGCTAAGTACGTGTACCGGAGAGAGTTGTACGATTTCGGTGTTGACAATCCCCGATTCACTGACCGATGATACTGGCTGGGACCGGACTGGGGATTCCCGGTCGGCAATTGGCCCTGGCTAGTTCCGGGGCCTTTTGCTTTTTAGGGGAAGATTTTTAGATGGCGGCAGAGTTTCCCGCTCACGATGTCGTAGGCTGGGTTGGGTTTCTTTGCGTCAAGCACGCGGCGCGCGATTGGATATGCGGCGAGATCGGCCATTTGCGTGCCGATGATGTTCATCGCTTTCGGCAAGAATCGAAGCGTGAAGTTGATCTTCCGGAATCGCGCCGCATCAATGTAGCCGCTTCCCAGAGTGACGATTCGTTGAAACGCAACGTGCAGTTGACGATCCTCGTTCTTGCCGCGTTTTTTCGCGATGAGCATCACATCGGTCTGCTTCGCCGCTTCTAACACCGACACAAGCCGCTCCATCGCAAAAAGCAGCGCAAGGTCGTATGGATCGGCCGGATACCTGTATCGGGCCACGAGCTTGTCTTTGCGAATGGCGACCGCCAACAACCGGTAGTCGCATGTGGTCATCACGTCGCTGAGTTCAGCGATGAACGCTTGCCGTTTTCCCGTGTCAGTGAGGAATCCGAAATCGTTTTGTGCCTTGCGGATGTCGCGAGAATGCAGGATCACGCCTTCATGACCGAACCACTTAAATTTCAGTCGGTTCACTCGTGGCGTGATCTCATTGACGTAGCAGTCGCTGTCGCAAATGAATAGCGCGATTGCAAACACCGGAAAGTCCTTGTCGGTGACATCGAGAGTCGGATTGCCAACTTCGTCAAAGTAGACGACGAGAGCCATCTAGATCCAGACCTATCGCTCTCAGTGAAGCGTGGTTGTTTCAGCGCATCCACCGGCAAACACGAGAGCTTCCGTTCACCAGCACGCCCCTCGCGCAAGGCATCGATGAGCGCGAGCAGCTCATACAAGAATGGATCGCGCAGCGCAGCCGCGGGAGCGGTTTTGTACAGCGGCTCGAGACTGACGCCGCGGTGGTGACCATCCGGAAACGGCCACACGGGCGGCGGCTCTGTCCCGGACTCGATCAGTCGGCTGAGCGGCGGCGCGGCATACGACGTGGGAACTCCACGGGTGAGCTCGCCCGGCTTGACGGGAAACGCATACTTCACGCCGTGCACGAGGAACTCCTCCACGGCTTCGAGCAACGGACGGTTTCCGTCGGCATCGCTCGAGACGAGCCGCGCGAGAGCCAGTCGCTTAAGCGCGGCGTGAACCTCCGAGGAGCTGATAGAGAGATCGACGCTCATCTGCGCCATGGACGGTCGACGTCCCTGATAGCTCAAAAGCTTTGCGAGGACAAACACGTCTTGAGGTCGGAGGCTGGCTTGCGTCATTCGATATTCGCGAATCGCGAATATAGATTAGCACGCTCTGACAATTCCGGACGAAGCGTAGACTCTCCTGTCAGCCTCGGATTCCAGTCCGATCGTCTGCTGACGTTCCAGCTCGCGCTGCCGCGGACGAAGTATCCGCCCGAGAAGGGCGCCGCGTTCTACCACAGCCTGCTCGAGTCGCTGCGCGCCACGCCGGGTGTGCGCGCTGCCGCCGCGTCGAGCGGGATCCCGTTCGGCAACGGCGACTACACGACGACGCCGATTGCGACGACGGGTCAGTCGGCGCTTCCTCCCGACACGGCCGTGCCGACCGACTGGCGCGTCGTGAGCGCGGGGTTCTTCCATGCGATGAGCATTCCGCTGCTGCGCGGGCGCGACTTCGCCGACACCGATGCGCCACCCGGCGCGCCGTTGGTCGTCATTGTCAGCCAGACGACGGCGCGGCGCTTCTGGGGCGACGCCGATCCGCTCGGCCGCACACTCCATCGACAGGGAGATCTCACGAGGCAGTACGCAGTCGTCGGGGTGGTGGGCGACGTACGGCAGAACACGCTCAGCCAGGAGTCGCCGGCGATCTATTACCCGAGCTTCGGCCTCTCGGCGCGGATGGACGTGGTCGTGCGGACCGTTGCGCGGCCGGAGTCGGTGCTGCCGGCGGTCCGGCAACGGGTGCACGAGCTCGATCCGGCACTGCCGGTCTCAACGGTGCGGACAATGGACGAGTGGGTCTCGAACACTGCGGCTCAGCCGAGGCTCAACGCGATCCTGCTCGCCGTATTCGCGTGCGTCGCGCTGCTGATTGCCGCGATCGGCATCTACGGCGTCCTGTCGTACTCCGTCAACCAGCGGACGCGGGAGATCGGCTTGCGCATGGCGCTCGGAGCGCCGCGCGGACGGGTGCTGCTGTTGATTGTCCGCGAAGGGATGGTGGTCGGCGCGATCGGCATCGGCGTGGGAATCGCCGGCGCGCTCGCGCTCAGCCGCGCGCTGGCGAGCCTCGTCTTCGACGTGCCCGTTCGCGATCCGCTGACGTATGCGGCCGTCGCCGCGGCCCTGACGCTCGTCGCGCTGGCGGCCTGCGTGATTCCCGCGCGGAACGCCTCCCGCGTCGATCCGATGGTCACACTGCGCTGCGACTAGGAGCCCGTGAGGCATTCCTCAGACGGGCTCCTGGAGTGCGTTGCGAAATGAACTTGTAGCGAGGCCCTTCCGGGCTGCCCCGGCCGAGCCGGCACGCCTGAAGGCGTGCCCCACGGAAGGCCGGCCGTAATTCCGCAACGTCAAATCCGGCGGACCAATCCACGACGGGTAGCTTCTGTATTCCGCACCAGAAGCAGGACCAATATCATTCCGGCCAGGGGGACGAGTCCGGCAACGACGACAATGGGATCGAACGCGTGCGTGGTCGTAGCCTGCCGACGATCGGAGTAGTGGCCAATCAAGTAGAACGCAACGATGGTGGCCAGACCAGCTCCAGTCCCGCTCAAACCGCTGACTGTGGCTACGGCCTCGCCCGGATACAAATCTGATGGAAGGACATTGGCTATGGTGCTGAAAGAGGCGTAGCAGAAAGTGGAGAGCGCAAACAGAGCTGTGATCAAAAAGAGATTGGTGGTGAAGATGGTGGGGATGAGCAGGGTCACGCCAATTCCGCCGAACACAACGACCGCCTTGCGCGCCTCACCGAGAGACCATCCTTGCTTGATGAGGTGACCGGATACTCCTCCACCAAAAAAATTACCCAGATCCGCGGCGTCGGCGACAAAGAACCACACCGGATCGGTGAACGTTTTCGCGACGATGACTCCCCAGGTTTGCGGAAGCGCCAGCAGGTCGCGCCAGCGCAGGCGCGGGTTGCAGACCAATCCGGAGTCGGCCCGGTCTGACGCGATCATCTGCCGTTCGGCGTCCGAGATGCGCGGATGGAGCGCGGGTGGATAGTACAGCCATTGCCACACGACGAGCCAGAGAACACCCAGGCATCCAGGGACCGCGAACGACGGACGCCAGCCCCACCGGAAATAAATCCACAACACGATGAAGGGAGCGATTGCACCACCAACCGACGAGCCGCTGTCGAAAAGGGCGGTTGCCAGTCCGCGCTCATGTTTGGGGAACCATTCAGAGACAGCCTTGGTGGCTGCCGGCCAGTTTGCAGATTCGGCAGCCCCCAGCAGAAAGCGGAAGAACCCGAAACTATAGAACCCATTGGCAAGGGACGTGAGGATGGAAACCAATGAGTACGCCGCGACGGTGATCGTCAGTCCGCGCCGGGTACCGATGCGGTCGATCAGGCGTCCCAGGATGGTTTGACCGATGGAGTAGGCGAAACGAAATGCAATCACCAGATACGCGTAGTCGGTGTTCGACCAGCGATACTCCACCTTCAGAAAGGGCGCGAGCAGCGAAAGAGTCTGCCGGTCGATGTAATTGATTATCGTTGAAGCGAAGAGCGCGGCTCCGATCCACCAGCGCAGGGCGGGAATTGTGCGCCTCATTCAGGCCCCTTGGCGCTGACCACAAACGATCGAAGCCGCGTGAACAGGTTTGGTGGTCTATGAAACCTTGTCCAGTCCTTCGGTCAGCTCGATGTAGGTGCCCCAGGGATCCTTGATGAACGCGATCGCGATGTTGAGCGCCGCCACCTTCGTGTACGCACGTTCGAGCTTGATGCCCATACCTTCCATTTTCTTGATGAGCTCTTCGAGGTTCCTGACCTCGAAGCCGATGTGATCGAGCGCGCGTCCCTGAGTGCCGACCACCGCGTCGGGCGACTTCGTGAAGTTCAGCGCGACGCCGGGCAGATCGGCGGCGGGGAAGTTGGCGGCGTCGCGGGGCCTGGCACCGAAGACCTTCGCGTACCAGTCTCTCATCTCGGTGTTCTGCTGGCCGAAGAAGTGCACGTGGTGCATCGTGATCGGCAGCGTCTGCGTTTTGACCTGCACCAGCTCGACCTTCACATCATCCGGTCCCAGCGCGAACGCGATCGAGGTGGTAGGGCTGATGGCCGCGATGTCGTCTTTCACTTCCTGCGTCGCCGCGACCTCCGATCGCGTGATCATCTGGAAGCCGCTCGCCTTGATCCGGTCGACGACCGGACGGAGATTCGGCACCGAGAACCCGATGTGGTTGACCGTCGTGCCCCTTGTGCCGCCCGTCGGCGCCTGCATCGGACGGAAGAAGATCAGGACGTTCGGGAACTTCACGATCTCCTGCTGGTTGGCGCCCAATTTCACGACCGTCCCGCCGAGCGTATCGACGAAGAACTTCTTCTGGGCGTCCATGTTCGTCGTGTTCAGGTGGTGATGGCCGTAGACGATCGGTCCGTCCTTCGCAGAAAGGAGCTGCGCGGACGCGCGGGATGCCGGGGCCAGCACCAGTAGGGTCGATACGACGGCGCTGAGAAATCGATTCATGCTGTCTCCTTCCTTCATATCTTCAGTCCTCCATTACTTTCGCGCTTTCGCCGCGTACGCCTTCGCCTGCTGGCCGACGACGTCGACGAGATTGCCCATCGCGAGATTGACGTCGATCAGGTGCAGACCCCAGTTCGCCAGGACATTCGGGGCGGCGCCGATGTCGCCGACGATGTCGTCAGTGCGCGGACCGGACGGGTTCCCGTTCACCGTCACCTCCAGGTACCCCGACGCGTTGTCGTTCGCCGCGCACTTCGCCGTGAGCAGGCCCGGCACGCTGACCCACGGCGTGTCGATCGGCTGCTCGGGGACAACCCACGGCTTGGGTTTCGTGGTCCCGGTGATGGTCCGGCCGTCGTTGGACAGATACGCGTGCAGCTCGCCGCTGCCGCCGCCGAGCGCAGCGGGATTCGTGCAGGCCGCCACCATATTGGCGTCAGGGACTTTGCCGAACAGCGTATTGGCCGGCGGAGGCATCGTCGATCGGAACGACGCGTACGTGATGACGCATCCGGTCTGCGACGCCGACTTGCAGAGCGGCACGTGCTGGAACGAGCCGCCGACGTCCTTGCCCTTCGGCACGGCGATCGTCGTCCCGAGCAGGATCGCCGAGACCATCCGCGACTGAATGGGCTTGCCGTCGATCTCTTCGCGGATCAGGCGGTTGAGGATGAACGAGCCCTGCGAGTGCGCGACGAGAACGAAGCCGCGTCCCCTGTTGTCGTGCTGCAGGTAGTGGTTCCACGCATCCTTCACATCATCGTACTGCACGCCTCGATCCAGCGTCACGGCGGCGCCGGGCGCCAGCATGCGGCGCAGCCCGGCGAGGGTAACCTGCCGGTACATGGGCGCGTACGGCCGGCACTTCGACGCGAAGCGCGCGAACTGCTGGCGCACGACGTTGGTTTCGGCCGGGTCGGCAGTCATGTCGCTGTTCGGCGTCGGATCGGTCGAGACGGTCGGGTAGACATAGAAACAATCGATCCGCGCGCTCGCGCTGGCGGTCCACGTCTCGCGCGTCAGCTTGCCGTCGGCGGCGACCACCGTCGTCGTGTGATCCACGTTGCAGGCGCTGCCCGTCTGACCGGGGCGACAGAGCCACGACCTGGAGTCGCCGTAATTGATTGGTTTCGGCGGCGCGGTGTCGGCGGGCGGCTGCGTCGAGGTCGCCGTCTGGGCCGAAGCCTTGCCTGCGCAAAACAAACCCGCGGCGAGAACCGCGCCGATCACAAGCTGTTTCACCACGTCAGTGTCCTGTGCAATCGCTCGGCTAAAAGCCTTCGCGCGACAAACTCTTGGCGCGTCAATACTACTAGAAACGATTTCAACCTCCGCGACCACTGTGGCTTGACGACTAGGGATCAGGGACTGGGGACTGGGGACTGGGGACTCGGTTACCAGGCACCAGGACTGGAGGAACTCAGGGACTACGGTTGCTCGGGACCACCAGTCCCGGGTCCCCACTCCCTACACCATTGTGAATCACTCGACGTGCGCGTCGAACACGCCTGTGACGACGCGCCCGGGGCGCTTCACCTGGACGAAGATCCGATAGTCGCCCGGCTCGGGAAATCCATAGGGAAACGAAACAGTCGCTGGCAGCCCGGCGCCGTGTTGCGCGTGCGGACGCGTGGACGGCATCGCGATGTCCAGGGCCGCCATGGGCGCCGATCCCGACGGGTGCACGTGCGCGAACACGCGCCGGTCGCGGCGCAGGAAGATGGCGTGCCCCGGCATCCCCATGTACAGCTCGAGATCGCCGGCCGGCTGGCCGTCCGCATCCTCCACGCGGAACGTGAACATCGTCAGGCGCTTCGGCGTGAGGGGATGGGCGTCGCGCACCCAGACGATGCGTCCGCCGTCAGGGGTCCGGCTAGAGTCGGACACTACAGAAGCCGTGCCTGTCCCTCCGATGGTCGAAGACCGCTTTGTTTCCTCCCCGGTAGTGTCCGGCTTCAGCCTGACCGCGGGCTCCGTCCACGCGCTGTCGTCGCCCTGCAACGGGACGCCGTGAATCGAGGCCGTCTCGAGCCGGCCGGTGACGGTCTCAGAAACGCCGGTGGCGTGGACGAGATCGGCAAACAGCTCGTACTGGCCCTGCGGCAGATTCGGCAGCCGCTGCTCGAACGTGCCGGTTGTGATTTCGTCCGGATGCAGATGCCACAACCGGTCAAGCGCGGGCGGGACGAGGAAGAGATGCATCAGGTGACCGTGATCGGGGACGAAGTCGTTCAGGTGCCGGCTCGCAATCCAGCCGGGATCGTGAAGCTCGAGCCTGAGGCGCGCGTCCCGCGTCACCGTTGGCGTGGCCTGCAGCGGCTTGTAGACGTAGCGCGCGTAGTTCGACGCTTCGACCGTCCACCACCAGTTGCCTAGGAACACGATGCCACCCACAACGCAAGCGGAGACGGCTCCCACGATCCAGCCGCGCCTGCGCGCACGGCGGTCCACGGCCACTCCGGGTTCGAGTCGCGCTTCTCGCGCCATCGCCGACGCGATGCCGACAAAGCCGGCGGCGAGCAGGAACATGAGGACGAAGAGCACCACGCGAAGCCCATGGTTCATGGCGAGCGTGGACTGGGGAAATGTCGGGACCGGAATCGAGAGCGTGCCGGTGCCGCGATCCCCGTCGACCGTGACGCGCACCTGCCAGGCACCGGCCGTCATCATCCACAGATGGCCGGTGAACGAGCGCGGATCGCCAGGGGACCGCGCGGCCCGGTCGGCCACCGGCGCGAACTGCGCGCCCGGGCCGCTGAGCGGCAGCGGGACGATGTGCACGTCGCGGACATCGTCGGCAGTCGTCAGGATGCCGACGTCGGCGACGCCCGGAATCGCGTACGGCGGCCGGACGGTGACGAACAGGCGATACGGACCCGCCAGGCCGTCGAGAAAGACGTCGGGGCTGCCGACGTGCGCGGCGACACTCGGCTGCAGCGCGAGGGCCGCAACGAACGCGGCGAGAGCGATCCAGGATCGGCGCCGGCTCGCCCTCGAGGCGGCCGAAGGGCTCACCGCCTCACCATGCGCATCCTTCTCCCGACGTGCACGCCCACCCACGTCATCAGGCACGCAACGAGGGCGGCGATGAGCATCCCGCGCCAGAACTCGGTCGCGGTCGCCTCCCGCGTCACGAACACGTTCCTGGCGTACGCCGACCGCGGCGGCGTCCCATAGTCCATGTACTCGGTGCCGAAGAACCAGTTGCGCGCGAGCGGCGTCATCAGGAAATTCGCGAACGGCCATTGAACCACGATGAACGTGGCCAGGAACGCGAGCCCGGTCGCCGGCCCGCGCACGATCGGCCGCCAGGTGTCCGTGCGCTGAAGAATCAGATCGATCGCCAGCGACGGTACGACGATCAGCAGTGGAAACTCCCACGGGATGAAGTGCGTGATCTGTCGATACACCGGCCCGAGCTTCGGCTCCGCGTGAAAGAGCGGGAGAATCCAGAGGAAGCCGACGCCGAACACCGTATACACCCCGGCCATCGTCGTGGTGGCCCACCGTTGCCCTGACGCGACGGCAAGCGCGATCAGGATCGCCGGCGTCCCGAGCACCACAACGATATAGAAGAGCGCGTTGTGCATGTCGGGACGGGCGATGTACTCCATCTTGATCAGCAGCGACTCGCTGATGGCCATGCCACCGACGTAGAGAAAGAGCCACTGCAGCCGGCGGCGCGTGGTCTCGGTCGCGCGATTCATGAACGCCAGCATCAGCATGACGGCGCCGAATTCGATGCCGAAGAACCCCAGGGCGAGCACCATGTGCGGCGGGCTGATGATCTTCACATCGAGGCCGTACGCGTTGTGCCACCAGTCGTCGAACGGCGCGGACGCCAGCATCGCGAGGCCGCCCCAGGCGCAGATGAACGCGCCGAGAGGCCCCGAGAAGCCCCAGATGCGCACGCTCACGTCGCGGAGCGACGCCTGCCGGCCGAACGTGGTCGAGAAGATGAGATACGCCGAGGCGATGCCGGCCAGCACGCCGCACGCATAGATCGCCATGTGCGGCGCCGACCAGAACGAGTCGCGTCCGATCGATCGATGCCACGAAATATCCCAGTAGCCGCCGACGTACGCGGAGGTGACCGCGAGCGCCGCGCACCACAGGTACCACGGAACGCCTGTTGGACGGGACACGATGTCCTGATTGAGGTCGTGCGGAGCGTCAGCCCCGCCCGACACGGCTGGCCTGAAGGCCTGCACGACCTCGGCGCGCCTCCGATCTGCGAGCGTCATGCGGCCAAGTTTACCGCCGGTTTCAAAAACCGTACGGTGGTTCTTGTAGAATCCGCATTCATGAAGAAGCTGCAACTCCTGGCCGGCGGACTGGTGTTGGCGTCGGCGCTGGTGTGCTCTCAAACGTCGCGCACGCACGATCTGAAGCTGTTGCCGGAGAACGTGCACTGGGGGTACTACGACGCGGCGGTGAAGCCGGTCCTGCGCGTGGCGTCAGGAGACACGATTCGTGTCGAGACGATGATCGCGCGGGGACTGCAGCGGCTGAGGGCGGCCGGCGTGAAGGAAGACGAGATCCCGGACGCGCTGAAGGCCGTCGAGCGCGCCGTGACGGAGCGCGGTCCCGGCGCGCATCCGATGACCGGCCCCATCTTCATCGAGGGCGCCGAGCCGGGCGATGTGCTCGAAGTGAAGATCGTCGGCTTCGAGTTCCTGCACCCGTACGGCGTCAGCGGCTTCATACCCGGCGGCGGGACGCTGCCCGACGAGTTCCCGTTCGTGCGCTTTCATCTCGTGCGCTTCGACGCGCGCGCGGGCACGGCGGCGTTCGCGCCGGGCATCATGCTGAAGCTCGCGCCCTTTTTCGGATCCATCGGTGTCGCGCCCCATCCGCTGGTCGGCCGCATTTCGAGCGGGCCTCCCGGTGCCCACGCCGGAAATCTTGACAACAAGGAGCTCGTCGCCGGATCGACGCTGTATATCCCCGTCGCCGTGCCGGGCGCGCTGCTGTCGCTGGGCGACGGCCACGCGATGCAGGGCGACGGTGAAGTGACGCTCACGGCGCTCGAAACGTCGCTGCGCGGGACGGTGCAGGTCTCCGTCCGGAAAGGCAGGCGCCTGAAGTGGCCTCGTGCCGAGACGCCGACGCATTACATCGCGATGGGACTGCACACCGACCTGGACGAGGCGGCGCGCCTGGCGACGCGCGAGATGATCGATTTCCTCGTGACCGAAAAGCGGATGAACCGCGACGAGGCCTACATCCTGTGCTCAGTCGCGGCAGACCTGCACGTCACCCAGCTGGTCGACGGGACGAAAGGCGTCCACGCCATGCTCGCGAAGTCGATGTTTGCGCGATAGGACAAGGAAGAGGGTGAACAACGCGGCATCCTCCGGCCCTAGTCGCGAAGCATCTTCCAAAACCGCTCCGTGTGGCGCGGGACGCCACTTACAGCACATTCAGCGGAGGAGGTGTCACGGCGTGTACGAGGTGCGTCTGCATCGGAGCAGCATGGCCGACGCGTCACCCGCTGATGTTAGAGATCCGAGCCTCGCACTGGGCGACGAAGCGCGGCGACACCTGCCCCAGTCGATCGACATCGACCCGTCCGCTGCGCTGGATGTAACTCCACGCCAGTCGCCACGGGTCGAGCAGCATGTGCTCGCCAAAATGCTCGTACCAGTCAGCGCTCCGGTTCGCTGCCGCGACCAGCTTGTCAACAATCGGCCGTCGCGCGGTCTCGTACGCCTGCAATGCCGCCGGGACGTCGCCGCCTTGGTCGCGCAGCGCCTCTGCGAGCGCGATCGCGTCCTCGAACGCCAGGCGCGTGCCCGACCCGATCGAGAAGTGCGCGGTACGCAGCGCGTCGCCGATGAGGACGCGGTTGCCGACCGACCAGTGCTCGTTGCGAATCTTTGGAAAGCGGCGCCAGATCGACTTGTTGGCGACCAGCGGGTGCCCCTGCAAGGCGCCGGCAAAGGCCGATTCGATCGCCGCCCGCGTCTGCGCGTCGTCCATCGTCTCGAAGCCGGCGCGCTGCCAGGTGGCAGCGTCGCATTCGGCGATGAAGGTGCTCATCCCCGGCCCGTAACGGTAGTGGTGCGCGTTCATCGGCCCGAATGGCGTATCGACGAACGTCTGGCTCAACGTCTCGAAGGCGCGCGTCGTGCCGTACCAGACGAAGCGGTTGGAGAGAAACTGGACGCGCGTGCCGAACGCCGCCTCAGACAGGCGTCGCACGACCGAGTGGACACCGTCGGCGCCGACGACCAGGTCGTACCCGGACAGCTCGGCTTCAGTGGCCACGGTGTGCCGGTATTCGGGGACGACGCCGATCGACGCCACCCGCTGCCGCAGCAGCTTCAACAGCACCAGCCGGCCGATTGCCGCGAAGCCGACGCCGTCGATGACCACGCGCTCGCCGCGGTGGAACAGCGAGAGATCGGTCCACCGCTGCATCGCCGATGCAATCAGACGATGGGTCTCGTCGTCGCCGTGGCGCAGGAAGTCGAGCGCGCGATCGGAGAAGACGACGCCGAAGCCGAACGTCGAATCGGCGTCGTTCTGCTCGACGATCCGGATGTCGTGCCGCGGCTCGTGCCGCTTCACCAGGTACGCCAGGTAGAGGCCCGCTGGTCCGGCGCCAACGATCAGGATTTTCAACGCGGGTGTTCCTGCGCCAACTTTGCGGCGATGATCTCGCGTAGCTCGCGCTTCAGGATCTTGCCAACCGGGCTAAGCGGCAGCTCGGCCACGATCTCGAGCCGCTCGGGCAGCTTGAACGCGGCAATCTGCTGCGCGCGCAGGAAGGCGATCAGTTCGGCGAGGCCCAGTGTCTCGCCCGGATGCGGAACGACGAAGGCGCACGCCTTCTCGCCGAACACCGGATCGGGCATTGCGACCAGTGCCGCCAGTTTCACTTTCGGGTGCGTGAGCATCAGCGCCTCGATCTCCTCGCACGAGATCTTTTCGCCGCCGCGGTTGACGAAGTCCTTGCGCCGCCCTTCCGCGTACAGGTACCGGCCGCGCCTGCGCACAATGTCGCCCATGCGATAGAAGCCGTCCTCAGTGAAGGCGTCGGCGTTCTTCTCCGCGGCGTCGTAGTAGCCGCGGATCGTGTATGGCCCGCGGGTCATCAGCTCGCCGGCCTCGCCGTCCGGCACTTCGCGCCCGTCGTCATCGACCACGACGATCTCGTCGGCGTCGCACACCGGCGCGCCCGAGCTGTGCAGCAGCCGCTCGCGCTCGCGCAGGCGTTGGCGCAGCTCCGGCGCGAGTCGCGCGCCGCCATTCTGCACGACGCGCAGTGACGCGAGATCGAAGCGCTGCTCGACGTCCGCCTCGAGCCAGCCGGCGATCATCGGCACCACGGCAGCGATCACCGTCACGCGCTCGCGCTGCACGGTCGCGAACACCGAGTCGATGTCGGTCGACGGCGACAGGACGACCGCGCCGCCGAAGGTGAGCGCGCCCAGGATCCCCGGCGACGCCAGGTTGTAGTTGTGGCCGAGCGGCAGGATCGCCATGAAGACGGTGCGCTCGTCGAAGCCCGCCGCCCCCCCGCACAGGCGCGCGTTCAGCACGTAGTCCTGGTGCGTGCGGGGGATCAGCTTCGACATCGACGTCGTGCCGCCGGACAGGAGCATCGTGCCGACCTCGGCCGGATCGACCGTCACTGGAGGTTCGTCGATGTCGCCATCGCGCAACAAGTCGGCCAGAGCGTGTTGCCCAGGCAGTGGCTCGCCCGCGACGATGACGTGGCGCAGCGGCGACCCCTCGGCGCGCAACGCGTCGGCCATCGTGCGGAAGTCGAAGCTGCCGGCGCGATCGCCGATCACGTACGCGGTCGCTCCCGAGGCGTTCAGGAAAAGCCGCAACTCCGCCTGGCGGTGCGAACGCAGCGCCATCACCGGGATCGCGCCGATCCGCGCGAGCGCGAAGTAGACGAGCACGAACGCCGCGCCGTTCGGCAGTTGCATCACCACGCGGTCGCGCGGCGCGAGGCCGAGCGCGAGCAGGCGCGCGGCGAGCCGCGTTGCGTCGCGATGCAGGTCGGCGTAGGTCCACCGCTGATCGCAGTCGATCAGCGCGATCTGGCCGGGCCGGCGTGCCGCGCCGCGTCGGACGATGTCGAACAGCTCCGTGCTGTCCCAGTAGCCTTCGCGGCGGTAGCGTGCGGCCGTTTCGGCGGGCCAGGCCACAGTGCCGGCGAGCATCACCCCTCCTCGAGCGTCGCAGTCGAGCCTGTTGGACCGAGCCGCGTCGATCATCGGCGCGCCGTCGCACCCGCTAAACAAGGGACGTACGAGGTCTCGCCTGATGGCCAGCGGTTCCTAATGATCACCGCGCTCGGTGCCGAGGCACGCGCGGCGCCCACAAGCATCGTCGTCGTGCAGCACGGTGCGACGGTCTTCCGAGTGACTCGCGACGATGGCGTGCAGTCGATAGAGAAATCTGGCGCTGCTTCAGACATTTCGGTCGAGGCGGCCATCATGAAGTGGCGTGCAGGCCGCTTGCCCGTACCGGAGGTGCTGGAGGTTGAAGCCGGCGTTCTCTCGATGTCCGCACTACCGGGCGTCACTTTGACTGAGGCAGAGATCGACTGCACCCGTCGAAGGCGGCCGTGCATCGCGAGTTCATCGTGAACAACGTGGCGCGAATCGAAGCGCACGTCAAACGGCTCTTGGGGCAAGAAGGCGAAGCCTGAGCATTGGAGCGGTCTCAACTTGATCGACCGCTCGAAAAAGCTCGACAAAGACGCCGAGCACCTCGTGATCAACAGCGAAGGCAGCAAAATGACAGAGTGGGGATCCATGGCCGACCACCGACATCGGTCGTCCTTCAATCAATCACTCGATTACGAATCACCCGATCACCCGATTCTCATTTTTCGTTGATCGCCTCGATGCCCAGCCGTTGCGCGAGCTGATTGAACCGCGGCAGGTACGTCGTCAGCACCCGCTGCAGCCGGTCGGTCTCCGCCTTCAGCTCCGCCTGCAGATCGTTGAAGATCGGCACGGCGTTGCCGACCGGCTTGCCGTCTCCCGCCAGGACGACGCGCAGCAGCGATGCCAGGCGGTTGTTGGTCTTGATCGGGAAGTTGAGCGGATCCTGGTTGCTCTGATTGCGCACCTGGTAGACGTCTTCCTCGACCGCGACCAGCTCCTTCGTGAACTGCTCGGCGATCGCCTTGACGTCCGCGCTCTGGGATTTCTGCACGCGATCCGCGAGCTGCTGCTTGATGCGGCGGATCTGGATGATCGCGTCGTTGGCCTCGTTCACCTTGTCGCGAATCCGGCTCGCCAGCTCGAACTGCTCGCGCAGATCCGCGTCGCTGACCGTGAAGAACGGATGCTTCTTCACCGTGATCGGCTGCGTCATCGCGCGGCCGTCCACCGTGAGCCGCGCCTGGTACGTGCCCGGGAGCGCGGTCGGACCGTTCGTCGTCGCGCCCCAGAGCACCATGCCCTGGAACGCCGTGACCGGCGCGTACTGCAGATCCCAGTTGAAGCGCGTCACGCCTGCCGCCATCGACGCGGTCAGCGGTCCGCGTCCGCGGCCGCCGCCCTCTTCTTCATCGGCCGGCGGCTGTTCGGCTTCAGCGGTCGTGTTGGCCGCAGCCGTGTTGGTCGCGACCGCGGCTGGCTGACCTGCGGCACCCGCTCCACCTGACGCACCAGCCACAACCGACCCACCAGTTCCACCTGACCTACCCGCCCCACCAGACTCACCCGACCCACCTGCCCTACCGGCGAACGTCCGAATAGCCTGCCCGTTGCTGTCGAGGATCTCGAGGGTCAGGTTCTGGGCCGGCCTTTTCAGCCAGTACGTGATGCGGGCAGGCCCCCCGGATCGAATCGCCTCGCCCGGCTTGAAGAGGTACGCGTCGGTGGCGGAGGTCACCGCCGATCCGTACTGCCGCAGCGGACCGACTTCGTCGAGCACGTAAAAGCCGCGGCCGTGTGTCGCGATGGCGATGTCGTTGGCCTCCACCCAGATGTCGGAGACCGGCGTGTCGGGCAGACCGCTCCCGAGCGCCTGCCACCGATCGCCGTCGTCGTAGGAGAGGTAGAACCCGTGCTGCGTGCCGGCGTAGAGCAGGCCCCGGCGCGTCGGATCCTCGCGCACCACGTGCGTGTAGTCGTTCGCCGCGATCCCGGCGACGATCTTCGTCCAGGTCCGCCCGTAGTCGTGCGTGCGGAAGATGTACGGGTTGAAGTCCGTGAGCAGCGGCTTCTTCACCGCGATGTACGCCGTGCCGGCGTCGAAAGCCGACGCGTCGATCTGGCTGACGCGGCCCAGGTCCGGCATGTCCTTCGGCGTGACGTTGGTCCAGTTCCTGCCGCCGTCGCGCGTGACCTGCACGATGCCGTCGTCGGATCCCGCCCAGATCACGTTGACGTCGGTCTTGCCGGGTCCGAGCGAGAAGATGGTCGCGTAGATCTCGGGGCTGTTCATGTCATGTGTGATCGGCCCGCCTGAATCCTGCATCGTCTTCGGATCGTGGCGGGTGAGATCGCCGCTGATCGCATCCCACGTCTGGCCGCCGTTGGTCGTCTTCCACACGCGTTGAGACGAGGTGTAGAGGACGTTCGGATCGACCGGGGAGAAGATGATCGGATAAGTCCACTGCCAGCGCTCGACGACCGAGGCCGAGTTCTCGCCCGAGAAGAAGCGCGGATAGGGTCCGACCTCGCGCTGCTCACCGGTGCGGCGATTGAATCTCGTGAGGAACGATCCGTTGTTCGCGCCGGCGAAGAAGACGTCCACGTCTTTCGGGTCGGGCGCGATGTAGCCCGGCTCGCCGCCGCCGACCGGGTAGAACGGCTGGACGCCGCCGCCTCCTCCGCCGCCGCGTCCGAGGCCGTTGTTGCTCGGGACGCAGAGCGTGCTGTTGTCCTGCTGCGCGCCGCAGACGTGAAACGGCGCGTGCCTGGTCGTGATCACGTGGTAGAACTGCTCGGTCGGAAAGTCCTGCCTGGACCACGACCGCTGCGGGGCCGCGACGTTGTAGGTGATCGCGCCGCCGCCGTCGTTGCCGAGGATGACGTGCTGCGAGTCGCCCGGATCGATCCAGAGGTCGTGATGGTCGCCGTGCGTGCCCTGGCCGATCTGCGCGAGCGTCCTGCCGCCGTCTGTCGATCGGAACGCGCTCGTGTTCAGCGCGTAGACGATGTCCCTGTTGTTCGGATCGGCGAAGACGTGCGTGTAGTAGAAAGCGCGCTGACGGATATTGCGGCCCGTGTTCACCAGCTTCCACGTCGCGCCCGCATCGTCGGAGCTGAAGAGGCCGCCGTTCTCGTTCTCGACCAGCGCGTACACACGGTTCGAGTCGGCGCCCGAGATGGCGATGCTGATCTTGCCGACCATGCCCTGCGGCAAGCCCGGGTTGCGCGTGATCTCGCGCCAGGTGTCGCCGCCGTCGGTCGACTTGAACAGGCCGCTGCCGGGGCCGCCGCTCGACATCTGATACTCGACGCGATACGCCTCCCACATCGCCGCGAACAGGACGTTCGGATTCCTGCGATCGATCTCGACGTCCACGGCGCCCGTCTTGCCGTCGCGGAACAGCTTCCGCTGCCACGTCTTCCCGCCGTCGGTGCTCTTGTAGAGGCCGCGCTCGTCGCTCGGCGCGCCGTAGCGTCCGAAGTCGGCGACGAAGACGACGTCGGGGTTGGTCGGATGGATGCGGATCTTCGAGATCGCGTCGGAATTGGAGAAGCCGGAATGGGTCCACGTCTTGCCGGCGTCGACCGACTTGTAGACGCCGTCGCCCGGCATGATGTTGCCGCGGATGCACGACTCGCCCGTGCCGATGAAGACGATGTCGGGCTTCGATTCCGAGACGGCGACGGCGCCGACCGACGCGCTCCTGATCTGGCCGTCGGTGACGGGCGCCCATTTCGCGCCGCCGTCGATCGTCTTCCACAGTCCGCCGCCGGTCGCGCCGAAGTAGCCTTCTCGCGGCCGCCCCTTCACGCCGGAGACGGCGATCGACCGGCCGCCGCGGTCCGGGCCGATGCTGCGCCATTTGAAGGCGGTCACGATGGCCTGATCGAGGATGTTCTCGCCGCCCGCCGATTGCGCGGCGAGGCGCACGCCGACATTCCATCCGGCGGACAGCGCCAGCAGCGCGGCGCAGCCAAGAAAGGAACGGTGTCTGGACAGAGCGGTCATGGCGCGCAGCCTCCTCGGAAAGAACGCAGTCTAGCACTCCGAATCCCAAGGCCCAGGGGGACCGTCTTCAGACGGTCCCTGGCAAAGGGCACTCTTCGTCGGAACGGTGGGTGATCGATCAGTCTTTTCGTGCTTTTCGTGTCTTTCGTGTTTTTCGTGGTGTGGAGTCTCGTACCGAACGGCACTCTGCGTCCGGAAACGGTCTGAAGACCCTGTGCTGCAGGATGCCGGCAGGGGCGGGCCTTCAGGCCGCCTCATTCCCGCGAGGGCGTGTAAACATCTGGCGCCTCCACTGGACTTCGAATGAGCTCGGCTATGCAAGACACTCCAAAGCGACTCAAGCGGCTGGTTCGCGAATGGGCGGCCATTGCGCACGATCGCGAGCTGAGCAAGGCGCTGTCAGAGTTGCGGACGCATTTCGACCGTTGGCAGCGAGGGGAAATCACAGCCGCCGGCCTCGACGATCGGATTCACCAATTCCATCAGGGCGCGTCGCGCGAGATCTGGAAGGCGTACTCGACGAACCATCGCGAGCCCGCGATCGGATTCGCTGTGGCGACCGGCGTCATTCGGCGGCAGGAGCTCCCACCCGAGTTGCTCCAACACGTCGCGGGATGGGTACAGTTCTACGAGGCCGACCTGGCCGACCAGTCAGCTTCATAATCCGATGAATTCGGCGAATGCGAAAGTTGCGCTCGTCACGGGCGCGACCCGAGGCGTCGGTAAAGGCGTGGCCGTTGGTCTTGCCGCCGCGGGGTTCTCCGTGTACGCGACGGGACGATCTGCGGCTCAGACCGATCTCGGTCGTGGCATTGTGCCGGTGTCTTGCGATTCCACCGACGCCGTGGCCATCGCTCGAGTCTTCGAGCGCATCGAAGCGGAACGCGGTCGACTCGACGTCCTCGTCAATAGTGCGTGGGGCGGTTACGAACGGATGGCCGAAGACGGCCAATTCACCTGGCCCGCTCCATTCTGGCTGCAACCCCTGTGGCGATGGGAGGCGATGATCGCCGTGGGCGTGCGCGGGGCATTCGTGGCGAGCCAGCATGCGGCTCGCCTGATGGTGCCGGCACGCCAGGGACTCATCGTGCATCTTTCATCTTGGGCAGCCAGAAGCACATCGGCAATGTCCCGTACGGCGTTGCAAAGGCGGCGACCGACAAGCTGGCGGCCGACATGGCGCACGAGCTCGAGCCTCATGGCGTCGCTGTTGTGTCAATGTACCCAGGTCTTGTCCGAACCGAGGCGGTGTTGGCCGCAGGTGTCTTCGATTTGAGCAACTCGGAAAGTCCCGAGTTCATCGGCCGCGCGGTTGCGGCGCTCTTTCAGGATCCAGCGGCGCTTCGCCGGACCGGCCAGGTAGTTGTGGCGGCGCAGCTCGCCATAGAATACGGGTTTACCGATGTCGATGGCAAGCAGCCGCAGCCGCTCAGCCTCGCGGACGTGTGATGACCGGGACTTCGGATCACTGGAAGTTGACGTTTCGAGCGAGATCGTCATTCGGGGTCTGCGAGACGAGGTCGCCGAATTCGATCAAATCGACTAAAGCCGGACCCTGACGAAGCGTGGACGCCGGGTATTCCATCCGTCTCGCATGGCCCGAAGACATCGCCTTCCTGCCGTCGATTGAGAGGCAGGCCGGCGCCTTGTTCAAGAACTGCTTCGGTGAGACCGGACTGAGGTCCGACGCGTTCGACCAGGCGCAGTCTTCTGACGACTTCGCCGCTGCGCAACAGAAGGGTCGACTGTGGGTGGCGGTGTCGCCGGGCGGCGATCGTGTGGGATTCGCGCTGGTGATTGATGTCGGCCGGGCTGCCCACCTGGAAGAACTGGATGTCCTGCCCGAACACGGCAGGCGCGGTCTCGGATCGCGCCTCCTCGAGACCGTGTGCGACTGGGCTCGTGAAGCCGGATACCCCAGGGTGACATTGTCCACGTTCCGCGATGTACCCTGGAACGCCCCCTTTTACTCCCGCCACGGCTTCCGCATTGTGGATCCCCGAGACGTGTCCGAACAACACGTGCAGCTCGTTCGAGCGGAGAAGGCGCGGGGCCTTAGAATCGATCTGCGTGTGATCATGGAACGTCGAACACAAGCCGGCTGACGGGGGCACGCACTCGTCATGCGGGGCCAGGCACGAAGTGGAACGGACGAAATCTGCAATCCGCAGTTTCATGGAACTGAAAAGCGGTCATGACGTGATGACGATGGTTCGCAGAGCAGCGGCGCTGATCGTCGCAGGCGTCCTGTGCGTGGCCGCGACAGCGCCAGCGGACGAAATCAGGGTGATGATCTCCGGCGGCTTTTCCGCGGCGTATCTCGACGTCGTCCCGGAGTTCGAGCGCGCGACGGGGAACAAGGTCGTGACGTCGTTCGGCGCCTCGATGGGGGACGCGCCGGACGCGATTCCGAGCCGGCTTCAGCGTGGCGAGCCGGTGGACGTCTTGATCCTGGCCGACTCCGCGCTCGACGATCTGATGAAGCAGGGCAGGGTCCGCGCCGGCAGCCGCGTGGACCTCGCGCGATCCAGCATCGGCATGGTCGTGCGCGCGGGCGCGCCGCGGCCGGACATCAGCTCGTCCGACGCGCTCAGGCGCGCGCTCCTGCAGGCGAAATCGATCGCGTATTCCGCCAGCGCGAGCGGCGTCTATCTCTCCACCGAGTTGTTTCAGCGCCTCGGCATCGCCGACGAGATCAAGGGGAAGAGCAGGAAGATCGAGAGCGAGCGCGTAGCCGCCGTGGTCGCGCGTGGAGAGGCCGAGATCGGTTTCCAGCAGATCAGCGAGCTGCTTCCCGTGGCGGGCATCGATTATGTCGGACCGCTGCCGCACGACGTGCAGAGAGTCACCGTGTTCTCCGCCGGCGTCGCCGCAGGTGCCAGGGCGCCGGACGCCGCCAGAGCGCTCATCAGATTCCTGGCATCGCCTGCCGTCGCGCCCACCATCAGGAAGAGCGGCATGGAACCGGTGATTTCTCGGTAAGTCTGAAGTCTGAAATGTGAAGCCCCGCGCTCCGGAGCGCGAGCCTTTCAGGCGAGCGGTTATCAGCTCGAGCGACTTCGGTGGGAGGAGAATGCGTCGAAGCGGGTTGATCAAAGCGGCGGTAGGTCTCGTGGCGCTGGGTGGGCTGGGTGTTCTGTTCGTGCGTTCAGCTCGGAGCGTCCGCGCGGAACCCTTCGAAGTCGCGCGGGATCGTCTGGCGCGATGGACCCTCGCGCTCGAGCCGCCGCCGAACGCATCCGGCGTCGTGCTGGCGCTCCGGCCGCAGCGGGAGCTGGCGTCGGCGCTCTTCAATCAGGTCTTCGCGCGCACCGGAGAGTCGCTGAGCAGCCCTGTTCCCGCCGAGATGCCCCTGGTCCTGCAGAGCGAGTTCGCGGGCCGCGTGCCCGGCACGCTCGCACTGGAGGCGCTCCTGGACGTTGCGCGTATGGCCGGCCTCGAGTCGCCGGCGTTCGAGCCGCGGTGCATGGCTCATCGTCGTGTGAGCCAGCCCGGCACGACCCGGCAGCTGTACTTCGTGCTGTTCGAGTGGTCCGCGTTCGACCAGTTTCGCCGGCAGCTCGTGCAACGGATGCGCGATGCGGGCGGGAGCGCCTCCGCCTACGACCCGAACGCGCTGTCGCCCGTCCTCATTGTCGCCGCCACCGATGCGGCCTTCAGCCGCTGGCTCCCGCTGCGAGCCGACGCGGACGAGGACTGCTTCGCGCCGATCGCCCTGAAGTGATTTGTCGGACAGAGTTGCCTGAAAAGGCGCGGCTGCGATAGAAGAAGCATGAATTGGACGACTTCCTCATCGGAGAACGGCTCGACGACAAATACCTGATCGAGCGGCTGCTCGGGCAGGGAGGGATGGGAGCCGTCTACAAGGCGACGCACCTGGGGACGACACGCGCCGTCGCCATCAAGATCATTCATCGGCAGCTCTCGAGCAACCAGGAGTTCGTCGAGCGCTTCCGCCGGGAGGCCGAGGCGTCCGGACGGCTGCGCCATCCGAACGTCGTCGACGTCACTGATTTCGGCTTCGCGCGCACCCCTTCGGGTCCGGTCGCGTATCTGGTGATGGAGTACCTCGATGGCTGCACGCTCGCCGACGTCCTCGAAGAGGAACGGCAGCTGTCCTCGAGCTGGACGGTGGATATTCTCGATCAGGTATGTTCGGCCGCTGACGAGGCCCACCGCCTTGGCATCATCCATCGCGACTTGAAGCCGGAAAACATCTGGCTGGAGCCGAATCGTCGTGGCGGATACACCGTGAAGGTGCTCGATTTCGGCCTGGCAAAGCTCGGCGACCGGGCGGAGATTGCGCCGGCACCGGCAGGCGCGATCGCCGCTGACGGAGTGACCCTGATCCACTTATCCTTCGAGACGATCGGCGCGGGGCTGACGCGCGTGGGCTCGACGATGGGCACGCCTCTTTACATGTCCCCGGAACAGTGTCGCGGCGAGAGCCTCGACGCCCGTTCGGATATCTACAGCCTGGGCGTGATCGCGTACCGCATGCTCACCGGCGACACGCCCTTCACGGGCGACCCGGACGAGCTCATCCGCCTGCACTGCACGGGCGAGCCTCCGCCAATCAGCGAAAAGAATCCTCGCGTGCCGAAGCGAACGGCCTCGCTCGTCATGGCGGCTCTCGCCAAGAGCCCGACAGCGCGGCCCGACAGCGCGGCCGGTTTTGCCTCTGCGCTTCGGGCCAGCGCCGAAGGAAGCGGATCGCTGCTGCGTCAAGCGGTATCTCTTTACAGCGAGCACTTTCCGGCCTTTCTCAAAATCTCGCTGCTCGCGCACGCGCCGCTCATTGCTTTCGTCGTCGGTTTTGTTCTGTGGGACCGGCCGTCTGAATCCTTTTCGCCGGCGGTCCGCGCCGTCGCCGGCCCGCTGATATTTCTCACCATCATCGCAGCCAACCTCGTTGCGTACGCCACGGTCTCCGCGCTGACAGTACCCATCGTCGTCCAGGTAGCGATTGCCCCACTGCGTCAGGTGCGACCCGGCATGGCGTTCGCGACGCTGAAACGCCGATGGCAGATATTCTTCGTGACGACGGGCGCGGTCGTGGCGACGACGATCGCGGGCACCGTGTTGCTCGTGATACCAGGGGTCCTCTCCGGCATCTGCCATGCGCTCTACGCGCCCGTGGCGGTGATGGAGGGCCTGGGCGTGCGCGCGACGCTCAGGCGCGCACGGAGCCTCGCCAAGCGGTTCCCGAGCACCGTGGTGATCATCACGGCCCTGCAGTTCACGCTGCCCGTCCTCGTCTGGATCGCGTCGGTGGATTCCTCGTTCACGCTGAAGCTTGACGACGATTACACCCCGAAGGAGTTCGGTTTCACCTTCGTGACGTCGGGGAGATCGTCGCTGTATCAGCTGTTGAACGTCCTGGTCGCGCCGCTGGCCGCGATCATGAGCGCCCAGCTCTATCTGAAGACGCGGCAGGCCGGCGGGGAGGTGCTGCGCGACGCGATCGAGCAGTTCGAAGCGCTCGAGATACCGCGCAGCCGATGGCAGGCGAGGATGAAGCAAACTTCAAGTCTGAAGTCTGAAGTCTGAAGTGAGACGTCACGTAGGGCGACCCTTTCAGGTTCGCCTACGCCTCCCGTCTGAGGCTCGCACCATGAAGGACGCCAGGGCGTTGCTCGCGGAGATCGAGGCCGGCACCGCGCCGGCGATTCTGGATGTCAGGTCACGGATGGAGTTCGCGCATGGCCACGTTCCGGGCGCGCTGCATATCCCGTTCTGGACGCTGGCGGCGCGCACGTCGGAGATTCCGGTCTCCCCTGACGATCCGGGTCATATGTCCGGGTGGACGCGAGCGGGCCTTCGTCAAGAGGTGGTTCCCTGAGCCTGAGTCCCGGTCGGGCCATCTTGTATGGAACGCTCGTCGTCGTCGCGATTGATCTGATGGACGCCATCGTGTTCTTCGGCCTGCGAGGCGTCCGGCCCATCCGGATCTTTCACAGCATCGCCGCCGGCCTGCTGGGGCGGTCGGCGTTTCAAGGCGGTCTGGCCACGGCGCTGCTCGGGGCGTTTCTCCATTTCTTCATTGCGCTGGCCATCGTCTCGGTCTTCTACCTGGCGAGCACCCGTGTGCGCGCGCTGACGCGCCACGCGGTGATCTCCGGGCTGCTGTACGGCGTGGTCGCGTACACCTTGATGAACCTGGTGGTCCTGCCGTTGTCGGCCGCGGGCAGGCCGACGTTCCCGCTGCCGGTGCTGGTGAATGGCCTTCTCATTCACATGTTCGGCGTCGGACTGCCCAGCGCGCTGTTCGCCCGAGCCGCAAGCGCCGAGAGATCGTCATGATCCGCTGGCGCTGATGCCGGTCACGTTCCTACCTCACGCGTTCGCGCGCGAGCCTTTCAAGCGAGCGGGCCTCACGCTTTGGAGCCCGAGCCTTCAGGCGAGCGCTGAACGTCGCCGGGACTACGACGACACGAAAACGCGAGGAAGAATAATCAGCACCGCTAAAGCGGTGCCCTACGACGTCGGCGAGGTACCTGACGAGGATCCGTACGTAGGGCTAGAATCGTCGCACGATCCGACGAGGATCCGTACGTAGGACGCCGCTTTAGCGGTGCCGACGCCGGCGCCGCGACCCCGTTGGCCGCCTTCCTCGAACGTTCTTCACGCAGCGCCCGATGCGCCAGCGGCTGGTGGTCCGCACAACGTTCGCTCGTACGGCGACACGATCGGCCTGCTCGTGACGTTGGCCGACGAGCCTGGACGACCTGGAACCACCCGTCCGAAGTCGTTCATTTAGCTGTTTCAGCCGTTCGATCTCTTGCGCCTGGCGACGAATCGAGTCGCGAGAGCTTGCTCGCTCGGCGACGTCTCTTTTCGCCCGGATTCACTGAGCGAGAGCGTATGAAATCACTGCAAGGGCGCAAGTAGAATACACCACACAAACGTTGTTGTAACGCGGGCCCTTACCGGAGTGCCGATAGGTGTCCGCCTCTTCGGACATGCCACCGAAATCCTCGCCAGCGAACAGCAGCGTGAAGTCGACATGTTAATCGACATAACTCACCTTTGAGAGTCACCCGACATTTCTGGAATAGAGGCGAGACTCATCTCTGGCCACAGAATTGCGCGGCCGGGTTTTTCATTCCAGGAGCGATGAAATCCTTGGATCAAATGGCACGAGTACGCGGCGCATGGTGCGATCGCGTGATCCGCCAATTGCAATACGCTGCCGGCGATCTTGCGTCAAGAGAGGGCGATGTCAACGGCGTCTTCGAGCGGCTTACGTCGCAATTGCCGCGACCTGAGACTCCGATGGAGCAACTGCTTCTTGACGGACTGATTGCAAGAGTGCATCTTGTCGGCAATACGCCGGCAGAGCGTGTTCCCAGGGGCCAGCGTCAGCTTCTCTCCCGCGGTCGCGGCGGCCAGAACCTTTGATCGACAACCGTGATGCAGAGCCCTTGACCTATCGCATTATCGGACGGGAAGTCGGGCGAGATCCGGAGCACCTCGAACGCCGCTTCAGTGCGGAGTGCGGCGTGACCCTTCACGCATATCTTCGTGACGTTCGCCTGCGACGCGCGTACGCTTTGGCGCGCTCCGGCAAAAAAATCGAATCGCTGCCTGGCACCGTCGGGTTCAGATCGAAAGGTGGGTTCTTCCGGGCTTTCCGTTCGATGTTCGGTTGCACGCCCGGGGCGATCGCGTCGACAAGCGGATCGTAGCCAAATCGGACACGGTGCCTACCAGTAGCGATACTGCTGACTCGGCCAATATGTACCACGATCGTGTCGGTTGGACATCCTTTGCCGTTCAGTACTAGCGGAATCAGGGGACGGCGCCATGCGACTTCCAAACCAACCAGAGAATGTTCATTAACTTGGCGGATGTAAACTTCGAGTATATAGACAACGCCTTAGCCGCGGGAATCACACTCACCACGGTGTGGAGCCGACGAGCCGGTGTGGAGGAAGAGCGCGTGTGGCCGTAGTCGATGTGTTGTAGCGAGCCCTACTGACCTCGTTGGCGAGCTTCGAAAGGTCGAGACAGAAAGAGAACCAACAGAGAGGGAGCCATGCGTGTGAAGCACTTTGTGATGGGACGCGGAGTCCACGTCCTCTCCGCCCTTGCGTTCTTGGTGTTGTTCGCGGGTGCGGCGAGCGGCGCTTTGCAACAAGATGAGACGGTCACAATCCATGTCAGCGACGCACGGCCGCTCGCGAGTGCAATCAAAGAGCTCGAGGACCGCTACGGATGGGTCATCACGTACGAAGACCCACGTTACGTGGACGCCAGTGACGTAGAAGACGTGACCTGGCGTCGCAAGGACTTGGATTTCACGAAGAAGGTGCTGGCGCCGCGCGGCGGACCTTTCAGTTTTCGGTATCCGGTGCCCGCTGGAGTAGATGCACCCGATGCGTCGGCACTCCTCGGGAAGCTTCTGGAAGAGTACCACCGGACCGGATATCCGGGAGTGTTCCGCCTTGCCCGAACCGGAAGCGTCTTCCACATTGTGCCGTCGGCGAGCAGGAATACTCTTGGGCAGTTGGAGCCATGGTCTTCGCCGTTGAATGCAAGGATCTCGATCGCAAACAACGAACGTACAGCCTTCGATATGCTTGAGGCGATCGCCGCTGCTGTGAGCAGATCAGGCTCTGTGAAAGTGGGAGTCGCATCAGCTCCACTTAACCTGATGATGGGGGTTCGCGTTCAGGGAGGAGCAAGGAACGAAAGGGCTCGAAGCGTTTTGTTGCGAACGCTCGAAGCGGCGATGCAAACGCTCGAAGCGACGAATCAGAGGCTGTCATGGACCCTGCTGTGCGTCCCCGTAGGCACATGGCCAGAGCCGGTGTGCGGCCTGAATGTACATTTCGTCGGAAGTCGCGTTGAGCGATGAAGATTGTGGACGTTAAGCCGTGCTTACGTCTTAAGGAGACTTTCGTTGCGGTTGAGTCGCTTACGAAAGGAGGCAAGGATGACTTTGGACCGCTTAGTTTTTGTGTGTCTGGTTACCGCGATGCCGTCGCTCGTAGCTGCACAGAGCAGCGACCTCACGGACTTGAGGAAGGAAATCGAGACACTGAGAGCCACGCAATTGGCCATGCAAACCGACCTTCAGGAAATTAAAGCGATTCTTCAGCGTCCGACGCAAGCGGCTCATCCGTCTGGCCCCGTAGCGAATGCGATTGTGTCGTTGCGCGATGTGATGATCAAAGGGAACGTCACCGCTAGAGTAGCATTAGTGGAGTTCTCGGATTACGAGTGCCCATTCTGCGGCCGCTACGCGACGCAGTCGTTTCCGGAGGTCGAACGAGAGTACATTGATACGGGCAAGATCCAGTACGCGTTCATCGATTTCCCTCTTGAGTCCATTCATCCCCAAGCGG